>DOUV01000928.1 GCA_003520455.1 Chloroflexota bacterium
CCACCGTCGCCAGGGCCGCTTGTAGCGCGCGCTACAACTCGGCGACCTGCTCGCGCGCGGTTGCCACCTCGGCGCGCAGGCCCTCAGTCTCGGCGATGACTGTCTGCCTCTGCTCGGTCGTCAATCCATCGGTCGGCTGTCGGAGTCGCTCCATACCACCTGCGCTCTTATGCCTGTGTGAGGGCCGCATCAGCATGATGTTCGAACTCTGTTGGACCGGCTCTCTCCCTCCGGTCCTCTGCTCACAAAACTAAAGTGTTACCAACGCCATTGAGCCGCCTTGCCGGCCGGACACGGCGTGGCATGGCTGCGAACCCGCCATGGCGATCATCCCCACCTTTCTCGTGACCGGTCTCCTGGCGATCGTCGTCTCCCTTCTTGTCCTCGTGTGGGTGGCGGCGTTCGTTCAGAGGAAGCACGGCGGCCCGGTCCTGATGCTGCTCTCTGTCGTGCAGCTCGTCGTCGGTGGAGGCTTCACATCCCCATTCTTTGGGGTCGTCGCCGGTATTGCCAGGACCAAGATGAACGCGCCGCTCATCTGGTGGCGGGCGCATCTCTCCGCTGGCGGAGTGCGCTTCCTGGCGAAGTTGTGGCCGGGATCTCTGATCGCGTACCTGGTCTGGTTGGCGAGCGCATGGATCCTCGGGCAGTTCTTCAATGAGTTCATGCTGAGCCTCACCCCCGCCGTCACGGCCATGACCCCCGGGCTTCTGGTGTTGATCGTCTTTACGGCGATTGGGCATGACATCCAGAGGCAAGCCGATCCACATCAGGCACATTCGACGAGCGGGTTACCTGGATCGAAAGGAGCATCACCATGACAACGTCCACCGTTGGATCTCCGTGCGCCAGTTATCGGCGCATGGCTGAATCTCGCGCCGAAACCGCAGACCTCCGCTGGAACTGGCTCTACAAAATCGGCGGCGCGGCTTGGGTTCCGAGGAAGCTGGAGGATGCTACAGGGGACAACGCCATTGTGGCAACGGTCAGAACCAAAAGTGGCGTCCAATCGCCGGTACGCGCCGTTTGACACAACCGGAGATTGGACGCCGGCACCACAGCTATCAGAAGCGAGGAGACATGGTGCCCACAATTACTCAACAAGCCCGGTCAAAGAGTCTGCCTATCAATATCGATCCTATGCCACTCTGGCAAGCGCTACTCTACTTTGGCTTGCCCGCACTTCTATTTCGAATCTCCATTTACACCGGTACACCAGCGCTCATTCGCCTGGGACTCCCCCATTCGAATCCAACAGTGATGACGACCGCGCTGGTGGCGGCCCTGGAGTTTGGGGGCCACTCTGCGGCCGCGAACCGCTTCATGAGCACGCATCGGTACGTTGCCTCTCGTTTGAGCGCGAGTCGCTTCAGTCGGCGCTTCCATCGGGTCAAAGAGCACGTTCTCCTCTTGTTTGGGCAGTTGGCGGAGGTGTGGAAGGTACTAGCGAGAGAACAGGGGGTATGCCATCGATCCCTTTCCGATCGCCGCGTGTGACAACTCCCGCATTCCACACCGCCGGCTCTATCACGGCGCGGCCGATCGCGGCTCTATCGCCGGCAAGCAGCGCTCCGTCGACGGCCTCAAAGGGCATCTGCTGGTCACGCGTGACGGAGGTCCCGTGTCGAGTTCTTTCTCACGCCGCCCGGCGCCACCGGCGACGTCACAGGCCTCCAGGACTTCGCCTTCGACCTGCCCACGGGCGCCCTCGTCGTAGGTAACAGAGCATATAACGACCGCGAAATCGAAGACATCCTCATTTGGCCTGGTTCTTTCAGCAGAGTAGCAAGTAGCCCGCACAAATAATAATGGATCGCGGCCTCGGAGAGCTATATCAACGAAAGAAACAGACGCCCCACCGGGGCGTCTCTACCTGCTGCCTATCAAGATGTGGGATTGTGACAGTTGGATCAGAGTACGACCTGTTCAACAGCGACTTCTATAACTACAGACGGCGCTAGCTCCCGTTGGGCCTGCGGCCCCCATCCGACTTCATTATCGACCCCAGCACATAGCCCCCACCGATGATCAGCGAGCCCACAATCATACCAAGCGACAGCCGATTGGCCGCCTGGGTCACATTTTGCATCGCCTCGTCCAGGCGATCGACCTCCAGCCGCAACGTCATCTGGTCGTTGGCCAGCTTGTTGAGGATCATATCGGTGCGCCGGGGCGTATTCTCGACCAGGTGCTTCATGTCGATCACCCACTCAAACACCCGGCCCGGCGACAACTGCGCCAGGACCCGCTTCTGCATCACGTCCAGCATGTAGTCGCGGATCAGTTGGACCGGGTCGAGTTCGGGTGACAGGACGCGGACGGCACCATCCAGGTTCAACATTGCCTTGCCGAGGAGCGTCATCGAAGTCGGCACGGGCGTGCGGTGGGAGTAGGCCAGCCTGGTGAGATCCAGCAGGGCCGTCCCGAGGGCCATCCGCCCGCCGCTCATATCATGGTAGCGGCTGACGAGACCGCACACATCCTGGGTGAATCCCCGCCGGTCGAAGCCCCTCGGGATCTCCACCATCTCGAGGTAGGTGTCGGCCACCCGCTCTCCCTGGCGTTCCGAGAAGGCCAGCAGCAGGAGGATGATGTTATCCTTCTGCCCGGCATCGAACCGGCCGACCATGCCGAAGTCCATCAGCGCCAGGCGACCATCCTCGGTGAGGAAGATATTGCCGGGGTGGGGATCGCAGTGGAAGATGCCATCGACGACGATCTGCTTGAGGTAGGCCGTGAGCAGGTCCCTGGCGATGGTCCGCGAGTCAAGCGTCTGCAATGTCTCCCGCCCCACCTCCGCCAGGTGCCGGCCGTGGACAAAGCTGAGGGTGAGCACGCGCGTCGAGGTGAAATCGGGGTAAACCGTCGGTGTCATCAGGTGGGAGAAGTCGGCGATCTGCTGGCCGATCAGCCGCGTGTTCTCGCCCTCCTGGCGAAAGTCGAGTTCCTGGCTCAGGCTCTGCTCCAGCTCCCGAACCATCTGCTCCAGGCCGTACCGCGAGCCGAACGAAGTGTACTCCTCCGCGAAGCGGGCTATCTCGTGCAGAACCTCGATGTCGATCTCGATCCGCTGGCGAACGCCCGGCCGCTGGACCTTGACCGCCACCTCTGTGCCATCACGCAGGGCAGCCCGGTGGACCTGCGCCATCGAGGCTGCGGCGAGGGGCTTCTGATCGAAGGACTGAAACAGCTCCGAAACCGGCGCACCTAGATCGGTCTCAATGATCGCGACGATCTTGTCGCCCGGCACGGGAGCGACTGTGTCCTGGAGGCGGGAGAGCGCGTGAATGTATTCCGCCGGCAGGAGATCCGGGCGGGTGCTCAAGAGTTGCCCAAGCTTGATGAAGCAGGGTCCAAGCTCCTCCAAAGCGCTGGCGAGGCCCTCGGCGTGGTGATCTGGCTCCTCGTGACCATTCAACCTCAGGTACTGATCCTCCTCCGTGTGGTGGTGGCCCCCAAATTGAGCGGCGACATGATGCAGCTTGTACTTTCGAAAAATGCGCAGGATCTCCAGGTAGCGCTCAGGGTGGCGCGAGAACCGGCCTACGATCAGGTTCCTGGTGGACGATCGGACGCTCACGTGCTTGCTGAGATCGGACATCGCCGTTCTCCTTTGAAATGACAGGACTTACGAAGTGGGCTAAGGCGCAAGAGAGATATCGGCCTGGTGAAAAGATAGGACTTGCGCGCGAGGGCAGACCAGACCGCAGTTCGCGTTTGTCCCGCCCTGCCGCTCGGATACTACGCCTGGCTAGATAGCGTGTCTCACTTTCGGGAAAAGTGGCGTGTACGCGCCACTTTTCCCGAAATATCAACCCATCATCCGCTGGCTGCCGTCGCGGGGCGGCGCCTATCGACGCCACGGCTGGGCCTGGCAGAAACTCTCGGTTCGGTAGGCAGTATGCGCCAATATGGCAGCCGCTGTCCAGCTCAAACAATGCTCGTTTCTTGCTCACTTTTCGCCCGTCGGCTGCCTGGCCCCGGAAGGGCTCGTCTCTCCAGGCGATGAATGCCTTACAAGACGAAGCAGGGGGCGGAGAGACGACCCACGCCGGAACAGACGTCGTCCCTTTGATGGGGCTGGCCCGGCACTGTTGGGCTTAGGAAGCGGCGCGCGCCAGGCGCAGGTAGACCGCCCCACGCGCATCCAGGTAGATGGCGTTGGGCGTCTCCACGATCCGCATCACCACAGACTCACAGGCGGGGCAGCGCAACACGACGCCAGGGGCGTCGGTAAAGGCCAGCAGTGCGCCCATCTCGCCCTCGTGGCCGCAATGGGCGCATTCGGTCGGGCTGGCAGTCATCTCCACCGTGAAGATCTCGTACAACAGCCCCGCCACCGCATTCCCATCGAGCATCAGCACCCGATTCATGTCAGCCTGAACGCCGTCCATGGTCAGAGTCCCTTTCCTCAGATGATACTACCGTGAAAATAGCCCGTAGCGCTGTTCGCCGTGGCGCGGCGCTACTTTTCATTTCCCGGCGCGGGCCGCGGGCACAGGGGGCACTGGTGGCGAATTGGGAGGAGTGGCGGGGCGCCTGTTGGTCGTGCGCGCGGTTGCCCCGTTCCAAATCCATCCGACAACCAGCGTGCCCGGAGGGG
>DOUV01000119.1 GCA_003520455.1 Chloroflexota bacterium
CGATCTTCGCGCCTGGTGGCCCGTGCGCGGGGGAGGTGCCTGGCGGCGCGCTGCACGGGAGTCGGCTCGATACCCTTACACCTCGTCAGCCGTCACGGCCACCGCAAACGGAACGCCCAGCGTCTCGAAGTGCTTCTGGCCGCACCGGACCTTGTCGGCCTCGGTGCTCCGTAGCCGGAGGAAGTCCCGCGTTCCCTTGGTTTCGCGCACCAGATAGAGGGCCTGCCCGTCGTGCTTGAGAATGGCCCAGTCGGGGTTGTACTTGCCGACCGGTGTGTCGATCTCGAACCAGCCGGGCAACTTCACGAAGAGCTTGATGTCCTCTCGCTCGTCGAGGCGCCTGGCGAACTCCCGCTCCACCTCCGATTCGTAGAGCACGTACTCGTAGACCGACTTGTTCACCTGCAGCGCCGTCAGGTAGTTGATCAACTCTTCGTTCTTGAAGAGCAGCATCTCCCATTCGGCTTCCGAGCCGGTGCCGTCGATCCGCTCGTACTTGATGCCATCCACCAGCAGGCGGTGTAGCTCGTACTTGAGGATCGCGGCCACGACGTCGAGGAAGCGCTGCGGGTTATCGAAGAACTCGTCGAGCCGGCCGGATTCCTTGAGAATGTGGACCAGCGTGGAACGAGTGAGTTCGGTCTCGTTCTGCAGGTAGGCCAGCAGGTCGGGGATGGGACGGCTGCCGTACTCGACTTGTTCCTCAGCCACGCTCATGGCCGTGGCGCTGATTCCGCCCTTCCCGACGCCGAGCCGCCCTGCGCTGACACGGATGCGCGGCTTCTCGATCCGTTCCATTCGCTTCAAGGCATCGACCGCACGCTGCACCAGCGTGTCGGTTTCAAACTCCACGCGATAGGTGGTTTTGGGCTTGATGCGGTCCCAGAGCGCCTGGAACTCAGGGCTGAGCGCGATTTCTTTCTTGAGCCGGTTCACCCCCTCGTCCTGGTCTTTGCGGATGTGCCGCTCGATCTGGTAGGCTGACAGCAGGTCAATGACGGCCGGCGCCAGGTCGCGGTGCGCTTCGGGGAGCACGAGCGTGAAGTCTCGGCGCTGCGGGTCGAACGCCGGCTGGATGCGACCTTCGGCGTCGAGCATCTTTTGAGCGACCAGCACGGTGCGGATCGCCTCGGCCGCCTCGCGCCCGATCGACCGCTCGCTGCCATCCACCACGCGCGTCAGCCTGGCCAGCGCGGTGAGCGGCACCTTGCCGAAGGTCACGCCGCACTCCTCCTCGTACTCGGTCTGGAGCGCCCGGGCGAAGTCCTCGTAACTCTCGTTGGCCACGACGTAGAGCTTGTTCACGGACTCGTCGAAGACGCGCAGGCCGTTCTGGTCCACGGGCAGGCGCAGACCCCGACCAATCTCTTGCCGCTTCTTGACCACGCTACGGGTCTCGTTGAGGGTGCAGATCTGGAAGACGTTGGGGTTGTCCCAGCCCTCGCGCAGGGCCGAGTGGCTGAAGATGAAGCGCAGCGGCTCATAGAGCGAAAGCAGGCGCTCCTTGTCCTTCATGATCAGGGTGTAGACCTCGTCGTCGGCCTGGGTGTCGCCGCGCGTGTCCTTGAGCGTGCCCTTTTTGTCCTGGGCAAAGTAGCCGTTGTGCAGCCTCTCTACCGGTTGCCTGAGCCACGCCAGCTCGCGGAAGCGTTCCTCCCTGGCCAGCGCCGCCAGCTCGGCCTCGAAGGCTTCCGCGAACTTGCCCGGCACCGGCCGGCCCGCCTCATCGTAGTCGCGGTAGTTGGCCACGCGGTCGATGAAGAAGAGGCTCAGCACCTTGATGCCGCGCTGCCCCACCTGCAGCTCCTTTTCCAGGTGGCGCTTGATGGTGTGCTTGATCTGGGCGCGCCACACCTCCTCGCGCAGGCCGCCGATCTCTTCGCCCAGCCGCAGCGTGCGGCCGTTGTTGAAGCGGATGAACTCGTTGCCCGGCTCGGCGTTGATCTCGGCCAGCGAGAAGCCCTGGGCGTAGTTGGCCCGCTCGTTGGAGAAGACGTACAGGTCCGCGCCGTTCTTGACGGTGACGCGCTTCTCCTTCGGCCCCGCCGCCGTCTGCACGTGAATGCGCAGCCTGGCCTTAATGCCCTGCTTGTAGTCGATCTGCTCGACGCGCACGAAGGCGTCGTTGGCCGCGCCCTCGGCCACGGCGCTGGCGACCACGATCTGCTTGACCAGCTTGAGCTCGAAGGCGCGCACCGGGTCGAGCCGGTAGACCAGGTTGTAGGGGTCGCGGTGGGTGGCCGAGTAGCGCAGGGTGCAGAGGGGGTTGAGCGCCTTGATCGCCTCCTGTGCCTTGTCGGTGCTGTCCACGCTCTGCGGCTCGTCGATGATGACGATGGGCCGCGCCGCCTGCACGAACTCGATGGGCTGGCGGCCCGAGAGCTTGTCGCTCTCTTTGTAGATGACGTTGCTCTTTTGCTCGGCCTCGGTGCCGGTGAAGTTCTTGCGGAAGGCGTCGATGTTGATGACCAGGATCTGCAGCGTGGTGCTGGTGGCAAACTGGCGCAGCCGGTTGATCTTCCTGGCGTCGTAGACGAAGTGCTCGAAGGGCAGGTTGTTGTAGAGCGCGCGGAAGTGCCCGGCGGTGATCTCGATATTCTTGAGCACGCCCTCGCGGATGGCGACGCTGGGCACCACGATGATGAACTTCTGGAAGCCATAGCGCCGCGACAGCTCGAAGATCGTGCGCAGGTAAACGTAGGTCTTGCCCGTGCCGGTCTCCATCTCCACCGAGAAGTGCGGGCAGCGGCGCGCCTGGTTGGCCGGGCCGTCGAACAGCTCCCACGCTTCGAGCGCGGCCTTCGGGTCGGCCACCTCGATGTCGTTGCGCGCCTGGATGGCGCGGGTGTTGGCGGTGAGGCTCTCTTCGGCCAGGAGCAGGCGGTTGCCCACGCCCAGCTCGGTCCGGTCCTGCCCGGCAAACAGGCCGCCCCAGGCCCCCGTGTTGATGACGGCGTACTCCGGCGCGCCCTGGGGCTGGCCGTCGAACAGGCCGACGATGGCCGCCACGGCGTCGAGCTGGAACTGCTGGTTGGCGTCAAATTGGATCTTCATCCATCGCCCCTCACACCGTCTTGAAGCTGGCGACGCCCCTGGTCTTGAAGATCTGCCCGGCGTTGACCTTGAGCTGGTCGTTGCCGGAAAAGCCTTCGTCCAGGCAGACGACGCGCTCGGGTTTCTGCGCCGCCATGGCGCGGATCAGTTCCAGCGTCAGCGCCCGCTCCAGGCAGATGAAGAGCGCGCCGCTCGCCACGCTGTGGACCGTCTTGCCCGCCAGCGTCAGGGTCTCGATCGGCGTGGTGAGCGGGAAGCCGCTCTTGAGCAGGATCTCGTAGAGGAGGTCGCCGGCCGTGCGGCCCTCGCGGATGTGCTCCACGTGTAGCTCAAGCTGCCGCTCAAGCGCTCGCGCGTCGTGGGGCACCTCGGCGTTCCAGGGTTTGAAGTTGGACTCGGCCAGCTTGAAGACGCGGAAGCCGCGGTCCTGCGGCGGCGTCTCTCCGCCAAAGAGCCTCGGTTGCTGGCTGTTTTCCGCTTCGTTGAGCTTCTGGATGACGCGGCGGACACGCTCCTTGGTGATGTCGGCGATGGTCCGCAGCCGCGTCTCCGGCTTGGGCAGAGGCTCGGGAAGCTGCACCAGGACAAAGCGCCGGTTGCCCCCGTCCTCCCGATTCTGCTCGAAGACGGCCTGTCCCGTCGGGCCGCTGCCGGCGAAGAAATCGAGGACGAGGTCGCCCGCGGCTGGTCGCGTGGCGAGCTGCAGCATGCGGCGGATGAGCCCGGTCGGCTTGACGGTATCGAGCACGTTGTCGGTCTGCTCGAAGGCGACGTGCTCCATTAACTGCTTCTTGGCGTCCTGGGTGTGGCCGACCTCGGCGTACGGCCAGAGCGTCTGGGGCACGCGGCCCTGCTTCACTTCGGAGAGAAAGCGCTTGAGGGCGGGAACGTTGTTGCCGTCCTTGCCCCACCAGATACGGCCGTCGCGGTCGAACTCCAGGAACTTCTTCTTTGCAATCACCCAATATCTGCCCTGTGGCGGTCCCTCGATGATCCGCCCAGACGGACAGGTGACGGAGTAGACCCCTTCGCTGTAGTAGTTGCGCGCTGAGAGGTCGCCAGGCTTCCACGGCCCGCGAGGATCGTCGTCGGAGTTGTCGTAGCGTGCCTCCATCTCCTTCGTCCGTGGCAACAACTCGGGCCGCCAGACCTCGGCGTGGCGCGCATAGGCCACGATATAGTCGTGATCCTCGGAGAAATGGCGGGCCGAGTTCTTGGGCGAGTAGACCTTCTGCCAGATCACACTGGCGATGAAGTTCTCCTCGCCGAACACCTCGTTCATCAGCGCCCGGAGGTTGTACACCTCGTTGTCGTCGCAGGAGACGAAAATCACCCCATCCTCCCGCAGCAGATTCCTCGCCAGATACAGCCGCGGGTACATCATGTTCAGCCACTTCGAGTGAAAACGTCCGTCAGTGTCGGTGTTGGTGCCGAACTTGCGCCCCTCAGCGTCCACCTGCCCGGTGTACTCCAGGTAGGTCTGCAGGCTCTCGGTGTAGTTATCGGGGTAGATGAAGTCGTTCCCGGTGTTGTAGGGCGGGTCGATGTAGATCATCTTCACCTTGCTCAGGTAGGACTTCTGCAGGAGCTTGAGCACCTCCAGGTTATCGCCCTCGATGATCAGGTTCTCGCTGGTGTCGAAGTTGACGCTCTCCTCCGGGCAGGGCCGCAGGGTGCCGAGGCTCGGCATCTGGATGGTCTTGAAGCAGTCGGCCTTGCCCGGCCAGTGCATGCCGTAGCGCTCCTTGCCCACGTCCACCGCCTCGCCCAGCGCCAGCTTCAGCCGCTCGAGATCGAGCTTGCCGCCCTCGGTGCGGATCTCGGGGAAGAGGCGCAGCAGTTCCTGGCACCTCTCCGCGGTGATGTCGAGCGAACGCAGGTCGAGCTTTTCGAGTTGGTCGGTCATGTCGTCTCCTTCGGTCTTCAGGCGTGTCTTTCTTAGACCAACCGCCAGCGCAGGGCGAAGAGCGGCTTCTGGTCAATCTGCTGCTCCAGCCGCCGGCTGATCTCGTCCAGCAGGGCATCCTTCTGGCGGTCAATCTCGCGGAAGTTGACCACCGCCACGTCGAACTTCTGGCCATTTCGGTAGCAGTGGCCGATGCGTTGTTCGATGCGCTGCGGGTTCCGGGGCAGGTCGTAGTTGACCGCCAGATTACAAAACTGGAGGTTGATGCCCTCGGCGGCCCAACTTCATCCGCCAGGATCGCACCCTTGGAGAAGGGACTACGAAAGGCAAACAGAGCGGCCTCCACCTGGTGCGGATTCAGATCGACCTGTGCGTCAGCAAGCACCGACCCAGCCTCTCGACGCTGTCGGACGCACAGCGTTTGGTCAGCTCGTGGGCGTAGTACCTGGCGTGGAAGTCGGTCAGTTGCATTCCTCAAAGGAGCCTATGCGACGGCGGCCCGCAACGGGTGTGACCAGCTTCACAGGGCGCGCTCGGCGCCTGCGTGAAGTACCTGAGACAAATTGGCTTCGTTGTCGTTGAGCAACTCGGCTCGCTCTGGCTCCCCCTGCGGGACTCCCCTGGCGACGCTGCAGGATTCACGTGATGGTACAGGCTGCTGCCTGACACCCATTTCGCAGAGGGATAGGTCGCTTTAGCACCTCCAGTCGCCCGAAGGCGCCGGACGCCTGCTCTCTGGCCGTTTGGCAGTGAGCAGGTCCGGACTTGCACCGGCACGCCAACGATAGCGTCTCGGGGTACACCAACCGCGTGTTAGACGCGGCTGACAACAGAGGGTCGCTCAATCAAGGAGTCCATCCGAACTCAATAAACCTAAGGTCTTTAGAATGTCTTTCAGGGTCTGTAAATGATCTAGAGCGCGCTGCAGATCTTGAACTTCAAAATACCCCACAGCCGTTCGAAAACCCTCATCCAGCGACTCTATCTCCAGTCTGAATCTGTTCAATTCATCCCTGGTTGAAACTACGACAACCTTTTGAATCGTAGGATCACGGCGAACTCGTTGCAAGTTTAGGATGGCGGAGTCCCGACTGCCTTTTCGATGTACTTCAAAGGCGTACGAAATCGTGCCCAGGTTTGCTACGCGGCTCCTCCAGATGGCGTCTATGCGGCACCCGCGCATCACGGTGAATTCTTTCTGGACCTCAAAGCCTAGACCGTCGCCAAGTTCAAGGATTTGGTCAATTACGACATCGTGGTCGAAATCTGTCAATTCCACAGTTTCCACCGCTGGTGATGTCGATTTTTCAGATGGTGGATGCTGAAGTGAAACGAAGTAGAGCAAGAAATCTAACGTAAAGAGATCAGTGAATTCAGGATATTGATCAGCAACTTGGCTACGAACTTTCTGCATAAGCTCACAAAAATGTGCATATTGTGAGCCACTAATCTGGGCAGACCTGGGTAACTGAGACTCATTGAATCCAAGACTGATTAGCCCTTGCCGGCTTCGGCTATTCCAGATGGGGTATCTTTCATGATCATGATGCGCTAATATTTCTGAAATAGAAGCTGCGCCCATCATACGAACGTTCTTCTTGACAAAATCAAACCGCTTTGCGATTGGTTGACTACCGTAAAGTAATTGTCGAAACGCATTCTTGATAGTTGGTAGACCTGAACGGAGCATCTCTTCGAGAAGCCAATCCTTGTTCGTCCAACCATTAAAGGCCCAGAGGATATGGATGAGTTCACGCAGCGTGCCCGCTTCAAGCTTGTCTATCTCATGCTCAACAAAATATCTGGCAAAGAAAGCATCTTTTTCTCTTCGTTGAGCTTTCCATGGTTGGCCTTCCGTTTCTAAGAAACGGTGGAAGTGGGGCATTATCCCTTTAAGTGTTCCGGTGCTAATTTTGTTCATGGAAACCTCAACAGGTGCCTAACGTCCAAGCTCACCTGCCGCACGGCTGTGCGACACCGGCGTAGTGTGAGAGCAGCGTACAAAATCACCAGCGACACTGCAATGGAGCCGAGATAGTGTGGTTAGGTGCAGCGACTGGTTGGGCCGCGGAATGTATCGTATTCACATACGTTATGAATATGTCTCCAAATCATCTTTCACTAATAGATGGTCATTTACCGTGTCGAGCCACTTCACAAGCGGAGTATTCTCTGCTCGCTGATACATGAAAGGCTTGCCGCCACCGACATCTCTCACATAGCTTTGTCTAATCTCTTGAAGCTGTGCCGTCAGGCTTGAAGGCAAATTCATGTATTGTAGGAGATGCTCAATAGCATCGAAACTCTGAACTGTCTTAGGGTGTTGATGTTGGTCCCGAACAGTAACGATGACATTGACTGGGAGCATGAAGTGTGCAGCGATTCTATCACCATACGCGACTCGTAACATTGGGATGACATAGGACAAGAAATCATCCAGTTGCTGTTCTTTGCTTTCACCAAGGAGAAACTCGCGCGGAAGATTCGCTGCTATTCCCAAGAAGCGCAGTCTCGCCTCTAGCATGCTAATCGTTTGTGACTGGTCCTCCGCCGAATCGATAAGAAGCGCACACAAATCATAGCCAATCATAAATGCAATTGATTGTACAGATTGGGGGAGCTGGGATGGTAACCTGTTATCTGGCAGAGTAATACTCTCAATTTCGTCTAGGGCTATCTGCTCGGCGGTTCCCTTCCATTTATGTAGCGTTTCTACCGTATACCGACCCTCATCGTTGTTAACCAGCTTAGCGCAGTTTTGACAAAGCCATACGCCGTTTTCTGCTGACTTACGTTGCTCTGTCGACAGAGTCTCATCATAACGAGGACCACCGGTAGCAGCCGCTGTTATATGTGCTGCGACACCTATGTTTACAGCCTTTTCGGGATCAGATCGCGGTCCGCTTGTAAGTTTTCGGCAAGTCGGATTAGAGCAGCGGAAACCAACTCTCCGAGCCAGTATCCACTTTGTAGTAGAATCGAACTCGTCTCTCATATAGAATCCCACAATTATGTTTCGTCTTGCTTTTGCGACGAACGCGGCCTAACGCTCCGCTTCACTGGCGGCGGGGCGAAGTCAGAACCAACTTCGGGGCTTGAGATAACCCATTTTAACCGGCAGAATCCCTGGGGCGAGGGCGAAGCCCCCGCCGTCCACGTGCAAGCGGTTGTTGGGCGCATTATTTCTCAAGAATAATATTTATGGCAGCACTTTTTCAACCAATGTAACAACGGCTGTGGCTAACGAAAGCAAAGCAATCACAATGCTTGCCACGATTTCAAAATTAGTCTTTATCTTTTCAGCCTTCGCCTTCTTTAACTCTTCCGGATTCTCTGGGTTAGATTTAGGCTCTTCCTTTTTCCAGAAAAAATAAGGTATGCTGTGGAAAAGCAGGAAACCGCCAAAAGCTGTAAGTAATAGAAACGCTATTTTAGCTACTGTAATAAAAGCATTTGCAATTAGGTTGTTATGGACTGCGATATATAGAGCGATACCTGGAATAAGGAATACAAGGCTAATGCCAAGATAATTGACACCATCTGACTTTAGTAATTTGCCAAGTTCTGTGCCAGCGCCCAATATACTAATAGCCAAACAAACAAAACCCACAATAACAAAAGGGGTTTGCCAACCACCCAATATGCCAAGATAAGCGGGAGCATATAGAAAAATAGCCCCAAGTAGCCAAAAATCAGCCACAACGGAAAAACCTATTGCCGGTGGTAAGGGCTTTTTCTGTTTCTGTGTTGGGAGTGTACTATCTGTCATAAAAATCTGGGTTTAGATAGGAAAATTTATGGGATAGCTTGTTCGTATTTTTTTGCGGTATCTTCCGCCAAATCGCCGTTTATCTGAACCAAAACACTGCCTTTGGTAAAAACCCACGAGAAAAACATGGCGCTTGACTTGCCTAAGTCGTTGTAATACTTTGCCAGATTGTCGAGATCTTCTTTTTTCTCGCAAATAAAAATCCGTCCACCGCTATCATCGCCCAAAGATGGTATAAGAAATCGAGTGCCTTCGCAAACAAATGGGGCCATTCCATAATCATCTTTGGTCATTTTGGTAGTACTTTCCGCTTCCAAACCCGCGTTCTTAAATGCAGTAACAACGTCATCGGCTGTTATTTTCTGGCTCCCATTATTATTACCACAAGCAGTCGTAACAAGAATGAGAAAAAGAACGAAGGGTAGCCACAAATTTTTAGTTTTCATTTCGTCATCTCCTTATATTTTAGCAATCTGGTACTCAGCGCCCAACGGTTTGCGTTAGCCGCGTGTGGGCGGGCGTGGACAATGCTTGAGATGTAGGAAAAACTCGAAGCCAGAAAAATGCCCGTAAAACGCGCAGACTTCCACACGTCGGCTGCACGCTTTGTTGGCTTGCCTTTTTGCTATCGAAGTTTTCCTTTTGTTTCATCATCAACTTCTACAAGTCTGAAATCATCATACCGTACATCATTGGCGATGAGGAAAGTATTTACATATTCCTGCCCGCCAGTTTTGACTCTGATTTTTGCAATATAGCGCCCTTTTTCAAGATGCCAGTCTGGATGACGCCAATTATAAAGATAACTTTCGTTATTCCAACCAAAGCAATCATCATCTGATTTTGCACGAAAGACCACATCAATATCAGTCTGTTCACCTGGGGGAATGTCAAAAGAATTTTGTGCGCCAATTAGCCTTGCCGCTGAACCTTTTTCTGTGTTTATGATTTCTACTTTTGGTTCATCTGACCCAGACCAGCGAGCCATCATTTCTCGGTCAAAAACTCGTTGCCCATCCAAGTGGTGAAAGGTAATCCATGCACGACATGACAATGCTGGTTCACCGTGGTACACCCATGCTAACCACTTTGGCACGTTTCTGTTATGGATTTGAACATGTAGCCATTTTGAAGGCATACTTTCAAGGGGTCACCATCTTTGATTTCACCCGCCTGTCCTAATTTTATGGTTAGGCTTGGGCGTCTCTGTCGTTCAATCCAAAGCACGATGAGAATTCCAACAATGCCTGACAATAGATTGATGATGAAGTTAATTGTAAGTTCAGATGCGTTCATTTTTGTTTTCCCATGATTTCGGAAGGGGTAAGCCAACGGCGAAGTTCAGCCGCGCGGGGGCGATTCAGCATCAACGTCCGACCTCACTCAGGAGGTTGTTTGGCGCCGCGATCCCCGCGTCGGCTGGAACGGGGGTTAGCCGGCCCCCGCGGCCAGGGAAACCCACCCCCACGACAAGCCCCCTGGCCCCCAGGCCAGCCCACACTGGCCGGATGGCCCGCGCCTGGAACCCC
>DOUV01001029.1:0-9295 GCA_003520455.1 Chloroflexota bacterium
GGCCTCAAGCCGACCTATGGCCGAGTCAGCCGCTATGGTCTCGTCGCATTCGCCTCATCGCTCGACCAGGTGGGAACCCTGACGAAGGATGTCACTGATGCAGCCCTGATGCTCGAGGTGATTGCCGGGCACGACCCACTCGATTCCACCTCGGTCGCCCGGCCGGTGCCGGCCTACTCGGAATTGTTGGGTGGCGGCGTCCGGGGCCTCAGGGTGGGTGTGCCGGCGGAGTGGTTTGGCGAGGGTATTGACCCGCGCGTGGCTGCTACGGTGCGTGCGGCGATCGAGGAGTTGCGCCGCCTGGGCGCCGAGGTCCGCGACGTGCATTTGCCCCACAGCGACTATGCCCTCCCCACCTACTACATCATCGCACCGGCTGAGGCCAGTGCGAACCTGGCCCGCTACGATGGCGTNNGACCAGGCCGGGCCGATGACCCGCAGCGTCACCGACGCGGCGATCATGCTGGGCGTCATGGCGGGGTTTGACCCGAAGGATTCCACTTCGGTCGATATCGCCGTGCCGGATTACCGCGCCGGGCTGGAAGGCTCGGTGAAGGGGCTGCGTGTCGGCATTCCAAAGGAATACCGGGTGGACGGCATGCCGGCCGAGGTCGAGCAGCAATGGCAGCAGGGCATCGAGTGGCTGAAGGCGGCCGGCATGGAGCCGGTCGAGGTCAGCCTGCCGCACACCGATTACGGCCTGCCGACCTACTACCTGATCGCCACCGCCGAAGCGTCGAGCAACCTGGCCCGCTACGATGGCGTGCGCTACGGCCTCCGCGCGAAGAATCCCACTGATATCTGGTCGCTCTTTAGCCAGTCGCGGGAGCAGGGGTTCGGGCCGGAGGTCAAGCGCCGGATCATGCTGGGAACCTATGCCCTCTCGGCCGGCTACTATGACGCCTACTACAAGAAGGCCCAGCAGGTCCGTACGCTCATCAAGCAAGACTTCGACCGGGCCTTCGCCGATGTGGATATCATCGCCGGGCCGGTCTCGCCCACCGTCGCGTTCCGCATCGGCGAGCGTGTGGACGACCCGCTCGAGATGTACCTGGCCGACATCTACACGCTCTCCGTCAACCTGGCGGGGCTTCCGGGTATCAGCGTGCCCTGCGGCTTTGTGGACAACCTGCCGGTCGGGTTACAGCTCATCGGGCCGGCCTTCGAGGAGCCAACGCTCCTCCGCGTGGGGTACGCCTACGAGCAGGCGACCGATTGGCATACCCGCCGGCCTCCGCTGGTGAGTGCTACGGGGTAATCGGGCGGGCCGGATCAGTGCCGGCGCAGGCTGGCGGCCCTGCAGCGGAGCGGGAGCAGGTTCCTGGCAGCCGGAGGGCTGAGCATCAAATGTATCTCGAAGGGGAGATTCTCTATGCACGTGATTATTCCGACGGCTGGTTACGGCTCGCGCTTGCGGCCACATACCTACAGCAAACCCAAACCATTGGTCAAGGTGGCGGGGAACACCGTTCTCGGCCAGGTCCTGGATATGCTTGGGGAAGTCAAAGTTGATGAGATCACCTTCATTGTGGGGTATCTTGGCGAGCAAATCCGTCATTATGTGAGCCAGCACTACAACTTTCAAGCCAATTACGTTGAGCAGAATGAATTGAAAGGGCAGGCTCACGCTATTTGGCTGGCGCGAGAATTCGTCCACGGCCCCGTGTTGATCATTTTTGTGGACACTATCTTCGAGGCTGATTTGAAGGTACTGGAAGGGGTCTCCGATGATGGGGTTATTTTTGTCAAGGAAGTGGAAGACCCGCGCCGCTTCGGCGTCGTGACACTCGATGCCAGCGGCCACATCGCTCGTTTCGTCGAGAAGCCTGCCAGGCCGGTCTCCAACCTGGCGGTGATCGGCGTCTACTACGTGAAAGACCACAACATGCTGTTCGAGAGTATTGAAGAACTGATCGAGCGCAATATTCAGACCAAGGGTGAATACTTTCTGGCCGATGCGCTCCAGCTCATGGTGGAGCGGGGGGCCCGCTTTCAACCCTGGACGGTGGATGTGTGGGAGGATTGCGGCACGCCCGAAGCGGTGCTCCACACGAACCGCTATCTTTTGGAGAGTGGTCGCGCCACCGGCGATGTCGAGGCGGACAACTCGGTGATCGTCCAGCCGGTCAACGTCGCCCCCAACGTCACGATCGTCAACTCGATTATCGGTCCCTACGTCAGCCTGGCCGAGGGCTGTGAGGTTCGCAATGCGATCATCCGCGATACGATCGTGGACCAGGGCGCTCTCATCGAGAATACGATGCTCGACCAGTCGCTCATCGGGAACAACGCGGTGGTCCGCGGCCGCTATCGCAAACTCAACGTCGGCGATTCGTCCGGCGTCGATTTTTCGAGCTGAGGATTCACGAGCATGCCTGTAGAAGTGTGCTGTCGGAGTGGCGCGCGCTTCGGTGAGTCCCCGACCTCGCTGTGCCTGGATGGCCAGTGGGTGCCTGTGAGTGAGGTGATCCGTGCGTGGCATGAGCCCACGGGTTTGGGGTTTGTCGTGCGGCTGGCGGACGGTCGCGGCGGGCGTCTCGCCTACGAGCGGCTCACCGATCAGTGGCACCTCGTGCAGTTCTCTCTGCCGGGGTTGGCTCCAAGAGTGCCTGAGGGAGGGAACGAATGAATTACGACCGGTTGATCGCGTCTCGTATTCGCTCTGTGCCGCCGAGCGGCATCCGCAAATTCTTCGACATTATCGCCACTATGCCCGAGGTCATCTCGCTGGGTATCGGTGAGCCCGACTTCGTGACACCCGCGCCAATCATCGAGGCCGGTATCCGCTCGCTGCGCGCCGGCCAGACGGGGTACACCTCCAACAGCGGGTTGCTGGAGCTGCGCCAGGCGTTGTCCCGCTATTTGGCGACCCTCTATGGTGTCGAGTACGATCCGGAGACGGAAATCCTGCTCACCGTCGGCGTGAGCGAGGCGCTGATGCTGGCGATGATGACCCTGGTGGAGCCGGGGGACGAGGTCATCATCCCCGAGCCCAGTTACGTGGCCTACGGGCCCAATGTCGTTTTTGCGGGCGGGACGCCGGTCTTTGTGCCGACGCGGGTCGAGGAGCAGTTCCAGATCACCGGGGAGGCGATCGAGCGTGCGATCACCCCGCGCACCCGGCTCATCCTGATCGGCTACCCCAACAACCCGACCGGCGCCGTGCTGAGCCGGGCGCGGATGCAGGAGGTGGCCGCCGTGGCCGAGGCCCACGATCTCTTCGTCCTCTCGGATGAGATCTACGACCGGCTGGTGTACGGCGTCGAGCACGTCTGTTTTCCGTCGCTGGCCGGGATGCGCGAGCGCTCGGTGCTGTTGGGCGGCTTCTCGAAGGACTATGCCATGACGGGCTGGCGCCTGGGTTATGCCTGTGGACCGGCGCCGGTCATTGCCGGCCTGCGGAAGATGCACCAGTATATCGTCATGAGCGCGCCGACCACCGCGCAGGTGGGGGCCCTCACCGCGCTGCGCGAGAGCCAGGATGACGTCGAGAACATGCGCCGGGCCTACAATGAGCGGCGCGAGGTGATCGTCGGCGGCCTCAACCAGATTGGGCTGCCGACGTTCGAGCCGCGGGGTGCCTTCTACTGCTTCCCCGATATCAGCAGCACCGGTCTCAGCAGCGACGCATTCTCGGAGCGCCTTCTTTTTGACGAGCAGGTGGCTGTGGTCCCAGGCTCGGCCTTCGGCCCCAGTGGTGAGGGCTACGTCCGCTGCGCCTATGCCACCAGCCTGACCAACATTGAGGAAGCGCTGGGGCGGATCGAGCGTTTTGTCAAGAAGGTGCGCTGATGGTCTCACCCGCAAAGTGCACAACGGCCGGGCCTGGCGCGCGTGCGGTGGGCTTCCGATTGCGCCCCTTGTGGGTTGTTGAGGGAAGTTCGCGATGGAATATGAAGCTGTCATCGGGCTGGAGGTCCACGCCCAGCTCCTGACCAACTCGAAGATGTTCTGTGCCTGCGACGCCAACTATCAGGGGCAGGAGCCAAACACGCACACCTGCCCCATCTGCCTGGGGATGCCCGGTGTCTTGCCCGTAATCAACGCGAAGGCGGTCGAGCAGACCATCATGGTCGGCCTGGCGCTGCATTGCCAGATCGCCGAGGTCACCAAGTGGGACCGCAAGAACTACCATTACCCCGATCTTCCCAAGGGGTATCAGATCTCCCAGTACGATCTGCCGCTGGCCCGCAACGGGTTCCTCGAGGTGAGCGTGGACGGTGCCAAGCGGCAGGTCGGAATCCGCCGCGTCCACCTCGAAGAGGACACCGGCCGCCTCTACCATGAGGGGAACAGCGCCCTGGTGGACTTCAATCGGAGCGGGGTCCCGCTGATGGAGATTGTCTCTGAACCCGATATTCGCACTCCCGAGGAGGCTCGGCAATACCTCCAGAAGTTGCGCACCATCCTGCGCTACCTGGGTGTCTCGAGCGGCGACATGGAAGCGGGGGCCTTCCGCGTGGACGCCAACGTGAGCGTCCGGCCGCGCGGCCAGAAGGAGTTCGGCGCGCAGGTCGAGGTCAAGAACATGAACTCCTTCCGCAGCGTGAAGCTCGCGCTCGAGTATGAGATGCAGCGCCAGAGTATCTTGCTCACGCGAGGCGAGAAGGTCGTGCGTGAGACGCGTGGCTGGGTCGAGACGGAGGGGCGCACCGTCTCGCAGCGCTCGAAGGAGGAGGCCCACGACTACCGCTACTTCCCGGAGCCCGACCTCCCGCCGCTGGAGGTCCGCCCCGAATGGGTCGAGGGCATCCGCGCGCGCCTGCCCGAGCTCCCCGACGCCAAAGCCGAGCGCTTCCAGGGCGAGTACGGCCTCTCCGCCGGTGACGCTGAGACCCTGGTCGCGGACAAGGTTGTGGCGGCCTGGTTCGAGCGGGCGGTGATGCTGGCGCAGCAAGCGGAACCCCCTGTCAGTCCCAAGACTGTCGCCAACTGGGTGACGGGTGAGCTCTTCCGGCGCGTGCGCAGCGATGCGGAGGTCGAGACGATTGCCGATCTTCCTGTCACGCCAGAGGCACTGGTTGGGCTCCTGGTCCTGGTCGAGCGTGGGACCATCAACAACAACGTCGCCAAACAGGTTCTGGACGAGATGTCCACGACGGGCAAGCCGGCGGCCGAGATCGTTCTGGGCAAGGGGCTGGCTCAGATTAGCGACGAGGATCAGCTCGCCGCCGTCGTGGGGGAGGTGCTTGACAGCTACCCCGACGAGGTGCAGAGCTATCTCAACGGCAAAGAGACGGTGGCTCAGTGGTTGATAGGCCAGGTGATGCGCGCCACGCGCGGTAAGGCCAACCCGCAGGTTGTCCGCAGCCAACTGACGGAGCAGCTCAAGGCGCGCCGCGAGAAACAGAGGTAAGACTCGCTCCATGTCTCAGCCGAGGCTTGCACAGGCGGCCTCTCGCGCGGGTCAAGGCGTCAGACTTCCGACGTCTGGTGGGGCGGGCGCCTGCCAGGCGCCCCTCCGGCGATCCCTACGTCGCCAACAAGATTCTGGAAGCCGTGGGCTTTACGGGCTGGGTTTGTAAGTTGCCTTACGGTGCCTCTCCAGTCTAAAAGGGTACACTATTCTTTATGTGGCGTACCTGTACTGATGTATAAGGAGGTATCTGATGGCAACAGTAGAGGGACAACAGGTTCAACGCCGGTTTGACGCCGGATGGTGGTTCAAGCAGGGGGTCATAGGCGGGCTCATCGCCGGCATCGTCTTCGCGGTCTTCGAGATGGTGGTGGCGGCCTTGCTGAATGGTGTCAACGCCTTCTTCATGCCCCTCCGGATGATTGGGGGGATCGTCCTGGGTTCGCAGGCCCTCCAGCCAGCGTATCCGCTGGTGAGTGCCGCGGTGACCGGCATCGTCGTCCACATGATACTCTCGATGGTCTTCGGCGTGATCTTCGCAGTGATTGTCGCTTACATCCCGCAGCTGGCGAGCACGCCCGCGTGGCTCCTGGTGAGCGCCAGTGTCTTTGGGCTGCTGCTCTGGCTGGTGAATTTCTACCTGATTGCACCCGCAGCGGGTTGGGTCTGGTTCCCAACGAACGCTAATCCGGTCGTTCAATTCTTCGCACACACCTTCTTCTACGGCACGGTGTTAGGCCTCTATCTCAATCAAGTCGAGGACCGACAGCCCGAAGGATAAGTGAGGCGCACTCCGCCAACCACGAGACCGCCCGAGCCAGACTCGCGCGGGTACAGCGCGAGGCGGCAACTGGAGGTCTGGTTCGTCGATGGTGGCAGCTCGAAAACTCGAGCTGCCATCTGGTTTTCTATCCCTTGAGGGAACCGGCGAGCAGACCGCGCAGGAAGTAACGGCCGAGAAAGATGTAGACCAACAAGGTTGGCAACGCCACGAGCAGCGCGCCCGCCATCTGCACGTTCCAGAGGGTGTACTGGCTGCCGGCGATATTCTGCAGCGCCACGGTCACCGGCCGCTGCTCGGGCGCATTGGTGATGATCAGGCCGAAGAGGAACTCGTTCCAGATCGAGGTGAACTGCCAGATCGCCACCACCACGAAGCCGGGCACCGAGAGGGGGAAGATGATGTTGCGGTAGATGCCGAAGAAGCCGGCACCGTCGATCTTGCCTGCTTCGACCAGCTCAGTGGGCACACCAGCGTAGTAGTTGCGGAAGATGAGCGTGGTGATTGGAATACCATAGACCACGTGCACCAGGATCAGGCCCGCAATCGATCCATAGAGGCCGATGCGCTGCAGGGTCAACACCAGGGGGATCAAGACGCTCTGGTAGGGAATAAACATGCCGAACAGGATCGCAGGAAAGAGGGCATCGGCTCCGCGAAACCTCCACTTCGAGAGCACATAGCCGTTCATCGAGCCGAGCAGGCAGGAGATAATCGTCGCGGGGATAACCAGCTTGAAGCTGTTGATGAAGCTGCCCCGCAGGAGCTGCCAGGCCGCCACGAAGCTGTCGAAGCGCAGCCCACGGGGGAGATCCCACATCCGGCTCAGGTTCACCTCAGCAAAACTCTTCATCCCGGTGATCAACAGCAGATAGACCGGCAGTACGTAGTAGACGGCAAACGCGATCATCACGATGTACATGATGATCCGGCTGAGGCTGGGCCGATGTGGATGGATGGGATGAGAGGGTCGCACCGTCATCGTTCTGTCTCCGTGCGCATACTTGAGATCAGGTAGGGGATAATCAAGACCGCGACCATGAGAAGCATCACGATGGCGGCGGCCGCGCCCTCGGCGTATTTGTTGCTCTTGAAGGTGATCTCGTACATAAAGACGCCGGGCACCTCGGTGGCATTCCCGGGGCCACCACCCGTCTGCGTCATGATCAAGTCAAAAATCTTGAGCGAGATATGGCCAAGGATAATGACCGCGCTCAGGGTGATCGGCTGCAACAGTGGGAGCGTGATGTGCCGGAAGAGTTGCCACTCGTTGGCACCATCCACGCGCGCCGCCTCGCGCAACTCCTCGGGGATGCCGCGGAGCCCCGCCAGGTACATCGCCATGGTAAAACCCGACATCTGCCAGACCGCCGCGACGACCACCGGGATCATCGCCAGCGGAATGCCCACCCGGGTGCGCAACCAGTCCGGCTGCCACCCGTTTCCGGGAACCACTGTCGAGACCGTGCTCCACTCCTGGAAGATGTGGAGTCCAAGTCGCTGAAGCAAGAGGTTGAGGCCGGTCGGATCGCCGGGCGTGCCGGGCGCGAAGAGCCACTGCCACACGGTCCCGGTAACGATGAATGACAGGGCCATGGGGAAGAGATAGATCGTGCGGAACAGCGACTCGCCCCTGACTCGCTGATCGAGGAAGACCGCGAGCAGCAACCCGATGGCCAACGAGGCGATGAGGAAGAAGATGGTAAAAACGATCGTATTGCGAATGTTGGTCTGGAAGCGCGCTGTGGAGAAGATGCGCGCATAGTTCTCAAGGCCGACGAAGGTATAGTCGGGGATGATGCCGCGCCACCTACTCAGCGACACAACGCCCGTCCAGGCGATGAAGCCGTAGACGAAGATCGCGATCGCGAGTGCTGATGGCGCGATCATGAGAAACGGCGCGATCCGATCCAGGGTCCAGCGGCGGCGGTGGACCACGGGACTGACGACGGTAAGCTCCCCGGACTGACTTTGCTCCATACCACCCTCTGAAAATAACGGTTCGCGGGGGAGAGGCCCTGCGCCCTGACGGAAAGCGCGCGGGCATCCCCGAACAGCGAGGGGGGCCGGAGGGCGGCGCGCCGCCCTCCGGCCCCCTCGAGCTTACGACTCCAACTCGCCGGCCGCATCCTGGAGCGACTGAATCAGGTTATTGACATCGGTATCAGCCGAGAAGACGTTGAGCGCGTTGTCGTAGGCCGACATGTACGCCTCGTTTGCGGCGGCGCCGTGGACGACGCTAGGTGCCAGCTTGTCAGAGGCGAACTGGTCGATCGACCACTTCAGGTAGTCGTCGTAGAGGCTCTTGTCGGGATCGGTGCGGGACGGGATCGAGCCTTTCTTGGGGTTGAAGGCATCCTGCCCTTCCTTCGAGCCGCAGACCTTGAGCCAGGCGATAGCGTTGTCGCGGCGCGGCGAGCCCTTCGGCAGCCCAAAGCTATCGCTGAGCCACATAAAGACGCCGTCGGTGCCGGGCGCTGCTACCCAGCCGAAGTCCACATTGGGCTTCGCGCCCTTGGCGAGAAAGTACCCTTCGGCCCAGTCACCCATGATCGTCATTGCGGCTTTCCCGTCGATGACGGTTTGGGCGGCGTCACTCCAGCTCAACGAGGCGCGGTCCTCGTTGGCATAGCTCAGCATCTTCTGGGCCGTCTCGGCCGCCTGTTTGACCCGCGGATCATCCCACAGCTTGGGATCCTGGAAGAGCCTGGGGTAATCGTCGGGACCGAAGGTAGCCAGGAGGACACTCTCGAATAGGTGGGGGGCCTCAAACTTATCCTTGCCACCCACTCCCAAGGGGGTGATGCCCTTGGCCTTGAGCGCATCCGCCACCGTGAAGAAGTCGTCGATCGTTTTGGGCGGCTGCAGGTTGTTCTCGTCGAAGATCTTCTTGTTGAACCACAGGATATTGGAGCGGTGGATGTTGACCGGCACGGAGTAGATCTCACCCTTGTAGGTGATCTGGTCGAGCAGGGTCTTCGGCATCACCTTGTCCCAGCCCTCATCTTTGAAGAGCTGGGTGATGGGCTCCATCTTGTCGGCGACGACCCACGTGCCGATCAGCTCCTGGCCGGCGTGCACCTGGAAGCTATCGGGGGGCTGGCCGCCCTGCATGCGCGTGACGAGGACCGTCTTGGCGTTGGTCCCGGCGCCGCCGG
>DOUV01001029.1:9354-9538 GCA_003520455.1 Chloroflexota bacterium
GGCGTTGGTCCCGGCGCCGCCGGACACGGTCGCGTTGATGATTTCCACGCCGGGATTCTGCTGCTTGTAGATTTCGTACATTGCGGCGAGACCGTCCGCCTCGCCGGGGTTGGTCCACCAACTGAAGATCTCGAGCTTTTTCTCGCCAATGCTGGCAGCCGGGGCCTGGGTGGCCGCTGGGCCG
>DOUV01000494.1 GCA_003520455.1 Chloroflexota bacterium
CACCGGCGCGCCGGTGGTGATGCCGCCCTCGGTGCCGCCCGCGCGGTTGGAGCGGCGCACGACTTGCCCGTCGCGCCACTCCATCTCGTCGTGTACCTGGCTCCCGGGAAGGCGCGCGTTCTCAAACGCCGGGCCGATCTCGACCCCCTTGATCGCCTGGATGCTCATCACGGCCTGCGCCAGTTTCGCCTCGAGCTTGCGGTCCCAGTGGACATGGCTCCCCAGCCCGGCTGGGACGCCCAGCGCCACCACCTCGAAGACGCCACCCAGGGTATCCTTGTTCTTCTTAGTTTCCAGCACCAGGGCTCGCATCGCCTCGAGCGACCCTTCGTCAGGGCAACGCAGGTCGTTAGTCTCAGAGCGGGCGAAGCGCGCCGGGAAATTGGGCTCACCCACGTCCGCTGCGATCGAGCCCAACTCGGCGACGTAGCTCCCGACGGTAATGCCCACCCCAGCCAGGAGCGCCTTGCAGAGCGCGCCCACCGCCACGCGCATGGTCGTCTCCCGGGCGGAGGCGCGCTCGAGTGCCAGGCGCAGGTCGTCGTGGGCATACTTCTGGCCGCCGGTGAGGTCGGCGTGGCCGGGACGCGGGCGGGTGATCGGCTTGATCGTGCGGCCGTTCCAGTTCGGCCAATCGTCGTTCTGGACGTGCAGCGCGATGGGAGCCCCGATGGTATAACCGTTGACAACTCCACTGGTGATCGTGACGACATCGGTCTCGATCTTCATTCGCCCACCACTCCCGAAACCGGTCTGCCGGCGGGCCAGGTCACGGTTAATCTGGCTGGGTGCGATGGGCACACCGCCGGGCATTCCCTCGAGAATAGCAGTCAGGGCGGGGCCGTGACTCTCGCCAGCGGTGAGAAAACGCAACATCTTTCCACTCCTCCTGATCGGCGCCAGAACGCCATGATTGTGCAACGATGTTAGTACTCCAACGAGACTGTGAAGCCGACCAGGCGTCCGAACTCTTCGGACGGCGTTCTGCGGGCCTCCCCGGCCTCTGAGAAGCGCCGTCGCGTGCCAATCAACCCTGCTGCGGTAGACTTCAGGCGTCTGGCCGACCGAAAGCTCATTGGAGGATTAGACTGCCGGGACCGACAACAGAACGCGCGCCGCCCCGGCGCGGGGCGCATTTATGTGCCGGCGAGCGCGTCAACCACCGGTTCGTCGCTGGACTCATCGCGCCGCATGGTCAGCCAGCGCGTCGCGAAGTCGACCGCGACGCACTGCGGGAAGAACCTGGCCTCCGCCGACCCCACCCGCGCCGTACTAACGTGGCCGGCCCGTTCAAACGCCGTGCCGATCTCGACAAAAGGCCCTGTATCGAGGTCGATGTCTCGATAGGTCTTCCAGACTCGCCGTCCCGCCTCCACCACAGGCGCTCCTGGCTCGATCCGTCTCGCTCCAGGCGCACGGTATTCCGCCAGATGGAAGGAGGTGTTCCGGTCATACCCAACTCCCAGCAGGAGGACCCAGCCGTCGAGGTCGTAGATACGTGCGAGGGGCGAGCGCTCCCCGAGCGCATCGTCGAGCGAGTGATCGGCAACGATCTGTGCGGCGCACCGGCCCCAGGCGGCAAACGAGAGCGCCGGGTGCTCACTTCGAATCACCCCTGGCCAGGTGCGGAACACCTCAACGATCCGTCCCATCCGGCGAGTCGGCGTCACCCGAGGATCGAAGGCGGGCATGGTCTCGCGGATAACCGGCCACCAGTCGGCCGGTACGGGCGGGGCTTGCCAGCGGGCCGGGTCGGAGTAATCGCCGGAATGGGTCGGCATCACGAGGGTCCCCACCGCGGTGACGACGTCTAGCAAGGCTTGAACCACCGCAACGGGCCCGCCGCACACCCAGCCCAACGAGCTGAGCGAGGAGTGGACGATCACTGTCATCCCCTCATTCAAACCAAGTCGATGCAGGTCGGCCGCCAGACTCTCCCGAGTGCGAGGTGACGCGGCCCGTGCGACCGCTTCCGCTTCGCTCATCGAGCGCCTTTCTCAACGCAGAGAGAAACTAACTTGCCCTCAGGGGCAGTCGCCAGACGCAGCCGCCACACGCATGATCTCGACGGGCGCTTTCTGCCCGGTCCACAGCTCAAAAGCGGCTGCGCCCTGGTGCACGAGCATGCCGAGGCCATCCACCGTGCGGGCGCCGGCCGCCCGAGCCCGGCAGAGGAGAGCGGTCTCGCGCGGGGCGTAGACCAGGTCGTTGACGGTTATGCCGCGCCGCAGCGCCAGCCCGAATGGGAGCGGGTCGGCAACTGGCCGGGGATCACCAGGGCGCGCCATGCCGACGCTCGTTGTGTTCACGAGCAGGTCGGCCGAGGCCAACAGTGGCGCCAGATCTGTCGTGAGTGGCAGCACAAACACGCGAGCACCAAAGAGCGCACCGAGTTGATCGCCAAGTCGACGTGCGTGGGCCACAGTCCGATTGGCGATGATCACCTGGGCATGCGCTGCCAGCAAAGCGTAGACCACGGCCCGAGCCGCGCCGCCGGCGCCGAGCACCACCGCTCGG
>DOUV01000267.1:0-3866 GCA_003520455.1 Chloroflexota bacterium
CAGATTCATTTGGAAAAGGGCAAGAGCTGGCTTGAGGGTTGACCCTTGACAACCATTTCAAGGCCTCGACGAACGAAAAAGCCCGCGCCGCGAGCACGAGGCGCGGCCCGGGCCAAAACCCCGACGAAGCAGTCGCGGGTCAGGTCGGTGGAGAACGCATCGGTTGTGTGGGGGAGCAGCAGGCTCGTCAGCAACACGGTGACCTTCGCCTGGCAACTTTCAAAGTTACTACTTCGGGATTGTACACGCGAGGCGCCGAAAGAGGTGAAGCAACCGGGCCAGACAAAACTTTCGAATGTTCGACTCGCGTGTGAGTCCATTCTACTACAGACCCGCCACCGGGTGCAAGGCTTCCGCCAGCCGGCGATCCTTTCACCGCAGCGCAACACGATATTGTGTTGAAATCAACCTCTCGCGGATCAGGTTTGCTGAGGGACCTGATGGCGAGAGAGGATTGGATGATTCCAGGCCCGTACACCGGCGTCGGCCCGCGGGGCTACCAACGCTCCGATGAGCGCATCCGGGAGGAAGTCTACAAGCGCCTGACGCACTTCGGCTACCTCGATGCCAGCGACATTGAGGTGAGCGTTGAGAACGGGGAAGTGACCCTGACGGGCGGTGTGGGCAGCCGCCGGGGCAAGCGCCTGGCTGAAGATGTGGTCGAGTCGATCCCCGGCGTTCGGGATATCCATAACCGCTTGCGGGTGAAACTGCCGTACTGGAAGCGCGTCACGAAGGAACCGGATGCCATCGCCGACGAGGTCGCCGGCGATGGCACCGGAGCGGTGATCGGTGGGATTGCCGGGGCGGCGGTCGGCGGCCCACTGGGGGCGGTCGTCGGTGTGGCTGTCGGGGGCGCCATCGGAGCGGCGGTGACCGAAGAGGCTGAGGGACGCGGCAGGGAGGAGCCTGGCCCGGATGAGGGGGCCTCAGAATCGACCGGCGCGACCTCAGGCGGTCGCCGGACGGAGTGAAAGAGCCGGGCGGCGACCGCTGGGCGCTTTCAGCTCCCGATCGCCTCCTCGACGGCACGGGCGTTCTTTTTCTCAGCGATGTCGTCTGGCAGCGTGAACCAGAATCGTGACCCCCGGCCAGGTTCGGAGTCCACCCCAATCTGGCCGCCATGCGCCTCAACCAGCCGGCGAGTGACGGCGAGACCCAGGCCTGTACTTCTCTCACCGGCCGTGGGCTTCGCCGACAGACGGGTAAAGTCCTGAAAGACGCGCTCTTGATCTTCGGCGGTGATCCCCGGACCCTCGTCCTCGACGTTCACTTGCCACCCAGACTGAAGCCGTTGCGCGCTCACCGTCACCAGGCTGCCGGGGGGTGAGTATTTGACGGCGTTCGAAATCAAATTGTCCAGCATCTGGCGCAGGCGCAGCGAGTCGGCCATTCCCTGGCCGGTCGGAACTGTTTCCAGCCGGATCCGCGTGCCTTTTGGCGCCGCTAAGTTGGAATGGCGTCGAACGGTTTCATCCAGGAAGCGGCTCAGTTCGACCGGCGCGCGTTCAATCTGGAGCTTGCCGGCCTCGATCTGCGCCACGTTCAGGAGGTTGTCGAGTAACGTCAACACATGGTGGGTTTGCCGGACGATGTCCTCGAGAACGGACTGCTGGTCCTCCGGAGCGAGCCGCCTGCTCGAATCTATCAAGAGCCGAGCCGCCATCTGGATCGTCCCAATCGGACTGCGGAGGTCATGGGCGGCGACGCCGAGAAACGTATTCTTGAGTTGATCCAGCCGGCGCAACTCTTCGTTCTGTTTCTCGATGGCCGTTTTCTGCGCCGTGATTTCCGAGGCCAATCGTCCCTTTTCCACGATCATCGCCAGTTGTTGGGCAATCCTTTTGAAGATATCCACGTGCAGGTCGGCGTAGGTGTTTGGTTGGGTGCTCGAGAAGAAGATGAAGCCTGTCGTGATACCATCGAAGATCAGCGGGCAGGTGAGGGAGGAGCGCATCCCTTCCGCAACAATCAGGCTCGTGGACGCAGAACCGGGTTTCTTCGCGAGGTACTCCAGAAGATCGTTGAGGATGCGTGGCTGGCCGGTGTCAACAATGGTCGTCAGGCTGCTTCCGGCCAGGCGCCCGGTGTAGTTCTTTGCGATCCTCAACACGGGCTGGTCGCTCTTGGCCCAGTACGATCGCGCCGTCTGACGATCATCCTCGATAAAAGCGAGCCCAATGCGGTTGTAGGGGATCGCCTCGCGGAAGTCTCGGTAGATGGTTTCCAGGATCTCATCCAGCAGGAGCCCACTGTTCATCCGGGTCGTGATTTGATCGAGGACATGCTGCTCGCGATCGCGGGCCTCCAGGGCGTGAGCCAGGTCGCACAGCGCCTGGCCCAGCCGGCCAATCTCGTCCGCAGGGGCGGTGGGTACGTCCAGGTCGTAATGGCCCTTTCGCAGCCGGTGGACGGCCTCGCTGTAGAGCTGAATGCGCTGATCGCAAAGTAGGTACTCGTCCGTGGTCACAAGCGTTCTCCGCAATAGGTCCTCGGCTTGCACTGCTCGATGAAACCTCCCGATCTCAGCCCCGATGATTCAACCGCCCGGCCGATCATCGCCTGCCGCACCTCCGGTCCCCGGCACCCGCGGCAAACAAAAACCCACGCTGCGATGAACACCCGCAGTGTGGGCCAGGATGGTAGACGGTTGTATCCCCGACGACGAAAATGACAAGTGCGTCAACAACATGGTGACCTTCGTAGCGCGGAACATGACGCCGGTTCGGTAGGATGGCTCGCGATCATGGCGGAAACCGGACAGGACAAACCCGTCGTTGGCTCCTATTGTACTATAGGATTTGCCAGAAGCAAAAGTGCCTTTCGGCCTGGATCTGCGAGGGGCCGCCGTTCGCACATCAGAACCACTTTGTGTTCAAATAAGACGAAATGTCTCGAGGTGGCATCCGGTTCGGCCCCGGTCGCCGCCGGCCGCTCGAGGCCTCCCCGGACAATGATCGCGGCATGTGGGTGCGTGACGTGTGACGCGCGAAGGAGTTTGGGCAACTCCCTTTCGATTCTCAAGATGGTTTCAGGGTTCCGTTTGCATCTTTCCCGTGGTCCACCGCGGGTTCCACGCGACCAACGCTACGGTTGCTCTTCGCGTGACCCTCGACCGCTGCCAGACCGAGAACCGGTTGTCTTTTCCCCCGACCAACCGGTGATCCGGCTGGGGGTGATGACGATGATGGGCCGGTCGTGCAGCGGCATTGCTTCGTACTGTGAGTACTTCGCGTGGAGCAGCGCGACCCCCGTCGCGTGCTCTGGCCCCGCTTCGACCAACCTGGCCGTGCCGCGGATCTGCACCCAGGCAAGTTGGCGCCAATCCTCTGAGTAGTCGTCGATGACGATAGCCACGTGGGGGTTGGCCTGAATGTTTCGAACACGTTGGAGTTGATACGCCCCGACCCGCTTCGGCTTGGCATCGATGGGGGTGTACAACCGGCTGCCGTCGAAGGCAAAGACGATCGGCACGACGTGCGGCTGGCCGGTGGCGTCGACTGTTGCCAGACGGGCGACCCGGTGATCAGCGATAAGGGCCTGCTCCCAGGCGGTCATTTCGATCATTGGGCACCTTGCCTCGCGTGATCGCGACAGTGAACGGATCTGCCTGTACCAGGATGGCCTGCGGGCTCTCGCCCGCACGGTGGCATTCCGGCTGCTCCAAACGTTGAGCGATGCGGGTCGCGTGCTATAATCGCTCTCCGTCGACGATGAAACAAGACGGCCATCACCGGCACCTGGACTGTGAAAACAGCATCTGCCCGGCGTCACCACGTTTCATGGCTCGCGACCCACCATTCTGGCGCGCCGGTCAAGGCGTCGTCGATGCGATCGCTTTCAGGTTCGGAGGGGCGCACGGCCGT
>DOUV01000267.1:3883-4249 GCA_003520455.1 Chloroflexota bacterium
CTACAGCGCGCTTCCGACCGCTCGAGCGGTTCCGACGAACCCTGCTCCCACCCCGGCAACGACGGCGTGACCGCTGTGCCAGGAATAAATGCCCAGACCAATAGGACCGAAAGACCCTTGACGATCCCAACCTCTTCCCCTGATGATCAGGGCGTGCCGGATGCACTCCTGGCGGCGCTCATCAAGCGCCTGACCACAACCACATTTGGACGCCCGGCCGAAAGTCGCTGGCTCGGCCAGGTGGATTCTACCAACCTCATCGCTCGTGCGGTGGCCCGTGCCGGCGCGCCCGAGGGGACGCTCATCGTGGCGGAGGAGCAACTCGCCGGGCGAGGGCGGCTGGGGCGGCGCTGGCAGGCACCGTAT
>DOUV01000864.1 GCA_003520455.1 Chloroflexota bacterium
TGGCGGTCGCCGCCGGTGTGCGGCTCGCCGAACGGGTGCAGCGCGGTAGCGGTCCGCTCGCCGCCCTCCTCCTGGCTGTCTCGCCCTATCTGCTGCTCTATGGCGCGATGGTGCGTGCCTACAGTCTCACCCTCCTGCTGGGCCTTTTGATGACGCTCTTCCTGGTCGAGGAGCGCCCGCTCGCCTACACAGTGGTGGCCGCCGCCGGTCTCTGGACCGATTATCTGCTCTGGTTCCTCGTCGCGGCGCACGCCCTCTGGCTCCTCGGATGGAAAGGGTCGAAAATGCGCGCCGGTGAGAGGCGCGCCTGGTTGTTTGTTTTCCTTGCCATCGGGATCGCCGCACTGCCTCTGATTGCCCCAGCGCTGGGCCAGCGCCGGCAGGTGCTCGCGGCGGCTGATCTGGCAACCACCCCGCTCGGCATCGCCCTCAAACTCGGCTACACTCCGTATGCGTACCTCCTCGGCGAGACCCTCTTTCCCTGGTCGCCCTGGGCCTGGTTGGGTCTGATTGGCGCTGCGGTGGCGCTGGTTGGTCTCCGCGGCCCCGTGACGCCGGCTCGCCGCCTCCTGATCCTCTCCGCAGGATTGCCTGTCCTCGCCATTATCGTGCTGCTGAGCCTGCTTGCCACCGACCTCCCGTTTGTGAACGTGCCGGGCCGGGCCATCGTCGCAGCCCCGATTGTCCTGATTGCGCTGGCCGCCGGTCTCCACCGGCTGCCGCCGCGAATCGGCCGATTGGCCGTGGGTGCCATCCTGGTCGCCAACAGCGTCGCGCTGATCAACCTCTACACGGATACGAACTACATCAACCCAATCTACGCTGTCCCGGCCCGCGAGATCGCCACCACCATTCGCGCTCAGGCCATGCCGGACGCCCTCGTGCTGGCCGAGCAGGACACCGCGCTGCCGTTTTACCTGACCCACCAGCCGGGTGGCCCGCCCGTCCTCGCGCCGGGGGCGGTCGAAGCAGTGATGCAGCTTCCGCCCGAGGTCTGGCTCTTCAGCTTCGGCCGTGATCGCACGCGCGTGTTGGAGGGCGAACCGCGCGCCCGCGCCTGGCTCGTCGCGAACGGCTACACCCTCGTGGCCGCGACCGCCTACGTCCCGACCGACCCCACCTACGCCGCCGTCAAGCATCGTCTCCTCGGCCGAGAAGCGTACGCCGCCAAAGCCACGCTTGAACAGTGGCGCCGCCAGAACAGGAGAGTGGCTGAGACTCGGAAACCGGACGCGTGGTGCTCCGAACGGCGCACGATCACGATCTGAGCCGGCTGTCGAGCGGATTTTTGCGCCGCAGGGTCGCGCGGCGATAATGGATGACGGCTGAAACCCGTGTCGCAACGATCGCTGCCAGGCAACATCATCCATTATCGCCTTCTGCAGGGCTGGCGCGGCTTCACGCAAATCGCTCAGATGGGAACCCGGTGGGCGCGGCCCTGCTGATGCCTCCCCTGCACACCGGATGCCGATTGGAGTGAGGAAAGTTTTCAGGGAACACCGTGACCCGAAAGAAAAAGAGTCGCATCGCTGAACGCGAGTCGACCCGCTCGGCACGTGCCGACAGCGCCAAAGGTGAGCCAACGCCCACGGAGGCACGTCGTTCGAAGCCGGAGCCGGCTCCCACGACCTGGAGGGCGCGCCTATTCGGCGCACTTGACGCCGACGAGTGGCTCATGATCGTTGGAATTTGGCTGGGATCACGACTGGTCCTCCTCCTGCTCGCTTCGATTCTCGCGGGCCTGATTCCCAACCAGCAGCCCATGGGAGTTCTTGACCGCTTCACGCGCTGGGACGGCGGTTGGTACCGCAGCATCGCCGAGCACGGCTACGAGCTTCGGGGGCCAGACCAGCAGAGCAATCTGGCCTTCTTCCCGCTCTACCCAATCCTTGGCCGGGTGGCCAGCATCCTCTTTCTCGGAAACAGCCAGTCAGGTCTTCTCCTGATCTCGAACCTCGCCTTCCTGGTCGCGCTCATCTACGTGTACCGCCTCGGACGGCTGGAGTTCGATGCCGAGAGTGGTCGCCGGGCGCTGATCTATATGGCGCTCTTCCCCTTCGCGGTGTTCTTCGCGGCCCTCTACAGCGAATCGCTCTTCGTGGCACTCGCCGCGGCGGCATTCTTCTACGCGCGCCAGCGCAACTGGCCGGCGGCGCTCGGACTCGGAGCCCTGTTGCCGGTGACCCGTGTGATGGGCCTGGCGATCATTCCGGCCCTGCTCTGGGAGTGGTGGGAGGAGCGCCGCCAGCACGGTGATCGCAGCCTGGCGGCGCTGTTCGACCGGCGGGCGTTGGCGTTGGGAGTGCTGGTCGTCCCGCTGGCCCTCTTCATGCTCTTTCTCTGGTGGCGCTTCGGCGATCCCCTGGCATTCTCGACGCTCGTCCAGAAGAACTGGGACCGCCGCACGACGCTGCCGTGGGGGACAATCGCCCTCGGGTTGGATGTTCTTGCCCGGCTGCCCGACAGCCGCTACGTCAAGGCGATCGCCTGGCTCGATATGGGGACGATCGGCCTGGTCCTGGCGATGCTCCCGCTGGTCTGGCGACGTCTGGGCGTCAGCTACACGCTCTTTGTCGTCACTGTCTTCTTCCTGGCGACCTTCACGTCCCTCGATCCTGCCAAGGGCTTGCCGACGGCATCGATTGGACGCTACTTGATGACCGCCTTCCCGGTTTTCCTGGTTCTCGGCGATTTGGGCCGCCGGCGCTGGCTGCATTACCCCGTGTTGACTCTGTTCGCGGCGCTCTTCGGGCCGGTCGCCATCTACTACTTTGCCACCATCTGGGTTGGCTGAACCGGAGGTTGTTGGCGCGCCTTCGCCGTGCTAAGATAGTTCTGGCTGGTTTGGGAGACGGGAGGGATGACCATGGAGGCCAGAGCTGAAGAGCCGCTCGTGGTGGAGTACGGGACGCGCCGGGTGCGGATCGTCGAGCCTGAGAGCCAGAGGGTGACGGTCGACCGCGCGGATGGTGGCGCCCGGTCCCTCGCGGCGGGCGATCATCTGGATGGCGAGGACGGGCTGCGCTTCACTTTTCGGGTCGAGCGTTTGGTTGCCTGATACGATTACGATTCCCCCCGGCATGCGCATCGCCTTCGACGCTCGCGTCGTCCAGGGCCACTTCCCCGGCATTGGCCGCTATGCGATCCGCCTCCTGGACGCTATCGCGGCCGCCGCACCTGAGACCCCAGTCGTCGCGTTCTACGTCCCCAACGCAGCCCATCTCGGCGAGAGCCTGGCCTCTCTGCGATCGCGATCGAACGTCAGCTTCCACCCGGCGCCTCCAATCTTTGCACCCTGGGGTCAGGTGATCATGCGGCGCCTCATCCAGCGGAGCGGCGCCGATATCGTGCACAGTCCGTATTACGTCGCCCCCTACTTTAGCCCGGCGCCCCTGGTTGTGACCGTCCACGACCTGATCCCCCTAGACCGGTCCCACCGGCCGCCGCGCGATGTCGACCGGTGGCTCTATCCCTGGCTCAACCGCCTGGCGGCGCGCCGGGCCGCGCACATCATCACCGTCTCACGCCACGCGGCCGCGGAGATCCGCACCCGCCTGGGTGTGCCGCCCGAGCGGCTGAGCGTCATCCCGGAGGCGCCTGCTCCCTCTTTTCGCCCGGCATCTGAGGCAGCCGTTGCGGAGATGCGCGCCCGGTTGGGCCTGACGGCACCCTATCTGCTTCATGTCGGGATCAACAAGCCGCACAAGAATCAAGCAGCCTTGATTCGGGCCGTCGCTCGCCTCTGCCGCGAAGGCAGCCTGGGTGAGGCCATCCTGGTGCTGGCGGGGCCACGCGACCCGCGCTATCCTGATCCGCGCCGCGAGGCGGAGGCGGCCGGGATCGGCGAGCAGGTCCGCGTACTCGGGCCGGTCACAGATGAGGAACTGGTGGCCCTGTACAGCGATGCGCTGGCCTTCGTATTCCCGAGCCTGGCGGAGGGTTTCGGCTTGCCGCTGCTGGAGGCAATGGCCTGCGGCGCCCCGGTTGCCTGCTCGAACCGCCCCCCGCTCACCGAGGTCGCCGGGCAGGGAGCGCCGGCATT
>DOUV01000254.1:0-5149 GCA_003520455.1 Chloroflexota bacterium
GTCCGATGTCGCACTGCGCCTGGGCGAGCGCGAGCGCCTCGGCGCCGTCGAACTGCAGAGGGCCAGCCGGTGTCGTGGCTGGCGTCACGGAAGGCGCCACCACCTCGCGCGGGGCCGGCGAGCGCGTCGTTGGCGCGGCCGACTCAGGGCCTGCCCGCGGCGTAGACAGCGATGAAGCCGTGCAGCCGACGAGCAGAACGATGGTGACCAACAAAGCCGTCAGGCAGGACGACTGGATAACAAAGCGTGAATTCATGACAAAGAAAGAGAGGGGAGACGGAGGTCGTCTCCCCTCCTCCGTGATCATGAGCGACAAAGGTGTGGCCACGAGACCATCGCGCCGGGCAATCGCGATGATGGCGCTCTTGTCGTCTCGTTCGAACGGACGCTGCCCAACGGCAATTGGCTCAATCCGACGATCGGTGCGAGCAGCAACTCGCCAGAGCAGACCCATCTCCTCCCTCGAGCAACTCTCGCGCGACCTCCAATCCTCCGCGGCTCCAGCACGCCAGTCACGACCCTGTTTTTGTGTTGATCATCATCACACCGGGCGCCCAGTGACCGCCAGCCCTGTCTCGGCAGGGCGGTCGGCCGGCACGGGGCCGATCTCGGGTACAAGCGCCTCGAGCGCCTCGAGCGAGCGCCGCGCGTAGGCCGCGTAACGCTCGCGCTTGTTGCGAATCGACCGTCTGAGCGGCGGCATGATGCCAAAATTGGCCTTCATTGGCTGGAACGACCTCGGCTCGGCGTGCGTGACATAGAAGCACAGCGCCCCGAGCATGGTCTCGGGCGGCAGCGTGATCGGCGCGCAGCCTCGCGCGACGCGGGTGGCGTTGACGCCCGCCAACAGGCCGGTCCCGGCATTGCCCACGTAGCCCTCGACGCCGGTGATCTGGCCGGCAAAGAAGAGGTCGGGCCGCCGGCGGAACCGCATGGTGGGCTCCAGCAGGCTCGGCGAGTGGATGAACGTGTTGCGGTGCATCTGCCCCAGGCGAACGAACGCCGCGTTCTCCAGACCGGGGATCAAGCGGAAGACGCGCTTCTGCTCGGGCCAGCGCAAGTTGGTCTGAAAGCCCACCATGTTGTAGAGCGTGCCGGCCAGGTTATCCCGGCGGAGTTGGACCACCGCGTAGGGCTGTCGGCCGGTGCGCGGGTCGATCAGTCCCACCGGCCGCATCGGGCCGAAGGCCAGGGCCTGCTCACCGCGAGAGGCCAGGACCTCAACGGGCAAGCACCCCTCGAAGAACTGCTTGGCCTCATCGGTCTGCTCGAAATCGCGCAGCGTGAGTCGCTCGGCGCCAAGGAGAGCCTGTACAAAGGCGCCGAACGGCTCCTCGCTCAGCGGGCAGTTGATGTAGTCGCCCTTGTCGCTCTCGCCACGGTCGTAGCGCGACTGCCGCCAGGCGATCTCCATATCGATCGAGTCGGCCTCGACGATGGGTGCCATGGCGTCGTAGAAGTAGAGGTACTCTTCCCCGCTCAGACGCTGGATATCGTTCGCCAGTGCCTGACTGGTCAGCGGGCCGGTCGCGATGATCGTGGGGTGTCCCGTTGGAACCCGGGTGACTTCCTCGTGGCGGATCTCGATCAGCGGATGGCTTCGAATGCGCCGCGTGACCTCCTCCGCGAAAAGCTCGCGATCGACCGCCAGCGCGCCGCCCGCCGGCACGCGGATCGCTTCAGCCGAGCTGAGGATCAGCGAGCCGATCCGGGCCATCTCTGCCTTCAGCAGGCCCGGCGCCCGGTCCACCGACGTCGAGCCCAACGAGTTGGAACAGACCAGTTCCGCGAGCTTGTCCGTGACGTGTGCGGGGGTCATCCTGACTGGCCGCATCTCGTAGAGCACGACGCGGAGGCCGCGCTGGGCAACCTGCCAGGCGGCCTCGGAGCCGGCCAGGCCCCCACCGATAACGATCACATTCTCGCGATCCATCGTCGCTTGTCCCTCTCCATAATAGCTCTCAGTATAGCACACGGAAAGTGGAGGGCAAAGCAAATCGGGGGCAGACAACAAAGAAAAGGGGCCCGCTTGTTTGTCCTTCGGTCGGTCGCGGTTCATCCCGCGGGACTCTGCGGTGTTAGACAGGTACGATGATCTTTTGTAGACTAAACGTATGCTATTGGGAGTCAAAATCGTGCCGGGGAACGAGGAGCAACCATGCGTGCAGTCGACATCATTGCAACGAAGCGTGATGGCAAAGAACTCAGTGACGAGCAAATCCGATGGTTCATCGAAAAATACACCGATGATACGCTTCCCGACTATCAAGCGGCGGCCCTGCTGATGGCGATCTTCCTGCGCAGCATGAGCGCGCGCGAAACCGCCACCCTCACCGCGGCGATGGCCCACAGCGGTCAGATGCTCGATCTCACGGAGTTTGGTCGGACGGTGGACAAGCATTCCTCCGGCGGTGTCGGCGACAAGACCACCCTGGTGGTTGGGCCAATCGTCGCCTCGACCGGCCTTCCAGTGGCCAAGATGAGCGGGCGCGGCCTGGGCTTTTCGGGTGGTACACTCGACAAGTTGGAAAGCATCGCGGGCCTCCGGGTGAACCTGAGCCTCGCAGAGTTCCTCGACCAGGTGCGCCGGGTCGGCCTGGTCGTTGCCAGCCAGACCGCCGAGCTCGCGCCTGCCGACGGCAGGCTCTACGCCTTGCGCGATGTGACCGCCACGGTCGATAGCCTGCCCCTCATCGCCAGCTCGATCATGAGCAAGAAGCTCGCGGCCGGCGCCACCGCCATCGTGCTCGATGTCAAAGTTGGCGCGGGCGCGTTCATGCAGACCCTGGACGCGGGCCGGGCGCTGGCCGAGACCATGGTTGCTATCGGCGCTCACATGGACCGCGAGGTGACTGCGCTGCTCAGCGACATGAACCAGCCTCTCGGGCGGGCCGTCGGCAACGCGCTCGAGGTGGCCGAGGCCATCGCCACGCTGCACGGCGACGGGCCCGAGGATTTCACCACTCACTGCCTGACCGTCGCCGCCCACATGCTGCTCCTGGGCAACAAGGCCGGCTCCCTCGATGGGGCCTATGACCTCGCCGAACACTACCTGGTCTCCGGCGCCGCGTGGGAGAAGTTCGTCGGGTTCGTCGAAGCCCAGGGGGGTGAGCGTGCCGTGATTGAACAGCCCCACGAACGGCTCCCCCACGCCGCGGTCATCGAGCCCCTCCTCTCACCGCGGGCCGCCACGGTGGCCGCAATCAATGCGCGCGCGGTCGGGATGACGGTGGTGGAGTTGGGGGGCGGTCGGGCCAAGAAGGGCGACATGATCGATCCGACAGTCGGCGTGGTTTTGGCGGCGAAAGTCGGCGATGCGGTCAGCCCAGGACAAATGCTACTGGAGGTCCACGCCGCTACCCTCGCCAGCGCCGAGGCAGCCCGCGAGCGGCTCCTGGCCGCCTTTGAATTCAGCGATGGTCCTGTCGAGCCACCGCCGCTCTTCTACGACGGTATCAGCACCCGCACGGAGCTCAACGACGGAGGGAAGAATCATGGCAAGAGCAAAGGTATTTGTGACGCGCGTCATCCCTGAGAAAGGCCTGGAGCGGGTGCGTGAGGTGGCCGAGGCCGAGGTGTGGCCGGAGGAACTTCCGCCGGCCTACGAAGTCTTGTTGGAGCGGGTCAAAGGGTTGGATGGTCTCCTCTGCCTGCTGACGGACAGGATCGATGCCCGCTTGATGGACGCGGCCGGCCCAGCGCTCAAGGTGATCAGCCAGATGGCCGTGGGCTACGACAACATCGACATCCCGGCGGCCACGGCGCGTGGCATCCCCGTGGGCCACACGCCCGGGGTGTTGACCGATGCGACCGCTGACTTCACCTGGGCCCTGCTGATGACGGCGGCGCGTCGGGTGGTTGAGGGCGACCGGTTCGCGCGGGCCGGCCACTGGAAGACGTGGGGGCCAACCCTCCTGTTGGGTCCGGACGTCACCGGGGCCACGCTAGGGATCATCGGCTTTGGACGCATCGGCCAGGCGGTGGCCAGGCGCGCGCGGGGCTTCGACATGCGAGTGCTGACTTACGCGCCGCGCCCAGATCGCGCGGCGGCCGAACGGCTGGGGGTTGAGGTGCTGGACAACCTTGCGGGTCTGCTGCGCCTGGCCGATTTCGTCTCGATCCACACGCCGCTTACCTCCGAGACCTACCACCTCATCGGCGAGCGAGAACTCAATCTGATGAGGCCAGGCGCGATCCTGGTGAACACGGCCCGGGGACCATGTGTCGACCCTGACGCCCTCTACCGCGCCCTGCGAGATGAGCAGATCGCCTGTGCAGCGCTGGATGTCACCGAGCCGGAGCCCATTCCCCCAAAGAGCCCGCTGCTCGAACTGGACAACATCATCATCACCCCACACATTGCCAGCGCCAGCATCCAAACGCGCGACAAGATGGCGACGATGGCAGCCGCCAACCTGGCGGCCGGGCTCAAGGGCGAGAGACTCCCAAACTGCGTGAATCCCAAGGTCTTCGAGTAGTTGGGGTGGGGGGCGGCGGGCGAAATGCCGCCCTGTCCGACTCCCGCCGGTCGAACCAGGTGGCTCACCCCTGAACGGGACGCGAATGAGGCCGGTTGGGGATCCTGGGAACGGCCGGCATCAGGAAGCGACCTGCTCAAAAGACGGGTCGCCGGCTATCAGCGGAGTGCAAACATACGGGCGCCGCACACAACACAGGTTCCTCGATACGCCATGCGCCCGTCGCCGACCTCGGCCAGTTGCGGCTCGTGCATCCGGCGCTTGTGGCGGCAGCGGACGCAGTAAGCCAGGATCTCGGCCGGAGGCGCCAGTGGCGCCGGTTCCACGGCCGGTGGTGAGCGGTCCGGGGCCGGCTCCGGCACCCGTTCTGCTGAAAGAACCACCCGCTCCACCCGTTGGACCGAAACGAGCGGCACGGCCTCATCCGGCGTCACCGGCGGGCGCTGCTCGAGGCGGAGGCGCCGAGAAAAGGGGCCCTCGCGCAGCGCGAGGTACCAATACAATCCCCAACCGACCGCGAAACCAACGACAAGGCCACCGACAAACAGAGTCAAGGGTCCACCTCACTCTTGAGAACCGGGCACACAAGAAGCTGCCGAATTTGGATGATGTGTTCATATGATCCTGGTAGCGAAATCGTCTCCAGAGAGGGCGAGCAGTTCGTAGTGCGC
>DOUV01000254.1:5264-5534 GCA_003520455.1 Chloroflexota bacterium
GCCACTTTTACAGAAAGTGAGATCCGCCATCCGAATTTGAGATCCGAGAGGGAACGTGAGGGTACTCACAGGGTCTCTCAAGAACGCTCTGAAGCCCCTTCGGCGTTTCCCTCCCACCGCTCACGCGCCTCAGTCCCTCTTCCTATGGACTCAGCAGCCGGACCAAATCGCCAGGGAAATGGCCGGGTCCGCCCTGATAGAGTGCCAGTCGCGGCTTCCACTCCGCGGTACACCCCGCCCCGCCCCGGCAGGGCAACGCCGCCAGCGCCG
>DOUV01000435.1 GCA_003520455.1 Chloroflexota bacterium
TGAGGACGTGACCGGCGCTCTAGAGGGGGAGGGCGAGGCCAGTGCCACGCCTTACACTGCGGTCCAGCCTCCGTCGACCGTCAGGGTGTGGCCGGTGATGAAGTCCGAGGCGGGGCTGGCAAGGAAGACCACGGCACCGACCACGTCGGATGGCACGGCCAGACGAGCGAGTGGGATGCGGCTGAGAACGTCGGTGTAGAAAGCCTGGTCTTCGAACATTGGGGCGGTAAGCGGGGTCCTCACGAACGTGGGGGCGACCGCATTGACGTTGATCTGGTACTGGGCCCACTCGAGGGCCAGCGCGCGGGTGAGGTTGACGACCCCGGCCTTGGCAGAGCAGTAGTGTGCCCGGTACAAGTAGCCGATGAGGCCCATCTGCGAGGCGATGTTGACGATCTTTCCGCCCCCGCCGCGCGCGACCATGTGCCGGGCCACCGCCTGCGCGCAGAAGAAGACCCCTTTCAAGTCCGTGTCGAGCACGCGGTCCCACTCGTCCTCAGTGATGTCGAGGGCCAGGCGCGGGATATTGATGCCGGCGTTGTTGACCAGCACGTCGATTCGGCCCCACTCGTCGAGAACGCGGTCGACGAGGACCTGGATGGAGGTGAACCGGGTGACGTCGAGGGGCACTGTGAGCGCGCGGCGGCCGGCCGCGCGCACTGCTGTGGCGGTGTCCTCGGCAGCTGCCTCTTTGCCCGGGAGTTCAGTGATTACCAGATCGGCCCCGGCCTGTGCCAGCGCAGTCGCAAACGCCTGACCCAAGCCACTGCCGGCGCCGGTCACGACGGCGATCCGGTCGTCGAGGCGAAATGATGGGACTTCCATATCTTATCATCCTCGTTCAACACTCATGGAGTACAGAATCGGCTGTTGATGTGAGGCTGGACCTTAGGGAACTCGGAGGGACTCATTCCCCAGACGTTCGCCTGAATTCCGTTGCCATCTCTCCCCGATGGCACCCTGGCTCAACCCTCGAATAGCCCGGCGGCGCGCGCCCTGGCCAGCGTCTGCTCGGCGGCGCGGATCATGGGTGCGTCTACCATCTTGCCCTCCCAGGCGAACGCACCGGTCCCGCCGGCCTGAAACTCGGCGTAGGCCTCGATCAGCCGCTGGGCTCGCTCGATTTCCTCGGATGAGGGGGTGAAGACGGCCTGAACCGGCTCGATCTGGCGCGGGTGGATGACCGTCTTGCCGCTGTAGCCCATCTGGGCTGCCTGTCGCGTTTCGCGGCTCAGGCCGTCGAGGTCGGTCAGGTGGGCGAAGATCATATCGATGGCCTGGAGGCCGTAGGCGGCGGCTGCTACGACGACGGCACTGCGGGCATAGAAGATTTCCCAGCCCTCCGGGGTGCGCGTGGCGCCCAGGTCGCCCGCCAGGTCCTCAGCGCCAAAGATCAGTGCCTCCAGCCGCGGGTCGGCCGCGGCGATCTGCCGCAACTGCAACACGCCCAGAGCCGTCTCGATCATCACCAGGAGCCGGATCGAGCCCTCGGGCCAACCCCGGGCCCGCTCGGCCGCGGCAATCGTCGTGCTGAGCACCCGGACCTCTTCAGGCGATTCGACCTTGGGTAAGACGTAGCCATCCGGCCGGGCGTCGATCGTCGCGGACAGATCGTCACCCTGCCAGGGAGAGCCTGCAGGGTTGAGCCGCACCAGACGCTCGGTCTGCCCGAAGCCGAGGGTCCGCAGAGCCGTGGCAACCGTCCGCCGGGCCTCAGCCTTGCGGTTGAGGGCAACCCCATCTTCGAGGTCCATGATGAGGCTGTCGACGTTTAATTTGGCAGCCTTCTCGATCTTGTGCATCTCGTCTCCCGGGGTAAAGAGGAGCGCGCGGCGAACCCGTCTCATGATGCTCCCTCCGCGGGCCGGCGCAGGAAGAGGACCGTGCGTTCGACCTCGATCACGGGCGTACCGTCCTGATTGCGACCGATGTGGCGCAGCCGCACGATCCCTCGGTCGGGGTTGGAGCGCGAACGCCGGGTCTCCAGCACCTCGCTCTCGACGCCGAGGGTGTCGCCGTGAAAGACCGGGTGGGGATGGACGACCCGGTCATAGGAGAGATTCGCGACGATGGTGCCCTCGGTGAGTTCCGGGACCGTCATTCCGACGACCAGGCCCAACGTGAAGATGCCGTTGACGATGCGGTGGCCAAACTGGGTCTGGCGGGCGAAGCTCTCGTCCAGGTGCAGTGGCTGAGTGTTCATCGTCAGCGAGCAAAAGAGCACGTTGTCCATCTCGGTCACTGTGCGCCGGAGGCAGTGCTCGAAGCGGTCCCCGACCGCCAACTCATCAAAATACTTGCCTGCCATAGCTGATCCTATCGCTGGTCGCCTGCAGATGTTGATGAGCGGAGTCTACTCGACGCAGGCCACGGCGGCAAACGACAATTGGTCGAGAGAGGATCCGCAGAAATGCGCGGGTGAGGACGGCGAGGAGGCCGTGCCGGTCGCTGTGCTGAGCGGGTCGCCGGGCGGGCGGCGAGGTTACGTTCAGGACCGTGGGAGACCTGACGGTGGAGGGCTAGAGGAGCGCTCCGGTCCGCGCCGGAGGTGTGTGATCGGAGTCTTCCGAACGCTTCCGAGACTTCGGAAGTTGGGCGTCTTGACCGGCGCTCTCGTCGCGCGCGAAGACCGTCTTGCCTCCCACCACCGTCTGGAGCACCTCGATCTCGCTTAACGCCGCCGGTGGAATCTGCAGTGGATCGTGGGAGAGCACGACGAGGTCGGCCCGTTTGCCGGGCAGGAGGCTCCCGATTTCGTTCTCGGCGAAGGCCGAGTATGCGCTGCCGAGGGTGTACCAGTGCAAAGCCTCGTCGGCGGTGACGGCTTCCTCGGGGACGTAGGCTGTGCCACTGGCGGTCTGCTGGATGACGGCCGCCTGGATGCCGAGCAGCGGCGCTCCGTTGACGACCGGCCGGTCGGAACTGAAGGCCACAGGCAGGCCGCGGAGCGTCGCGAGCGGGTAGGTCAACTGCAAGCGCTTCTCGCCCAGCGCGGCCCGAAACCCGTCGCCCAGCTCAGTGATGAAGCGTGGCTGGGTGACGACGACGGCGCCAGCGCGCCGAATCCGGGCGATGAGGTCGGGCCGGAGGATGCCACAATGCTCCAGGCGCGGACGAAAGCGCGCGCCGGCCACACCCATGGCGGCCTCGATTGCATCCAGCCCGGCCTCGATGGCGCGGTCGCCGATAGCGTGCATGGCGACCTGCCAGCCGCCCGCGTGAGCCATCCGCACCTGCGCGCGGATGGTCTCCTCACTCTTCACCAAAAACCCGCAGGTCTCTGGTGCGTTGGTGTAGGGGGCTGACAGTGCGGCGGTGCGGCCGATGAGTGAACCGTCGAGGAAGAGCTTGATCGCGCCGAGGCGCAGCCGCTCGGTGCCGAAGCCGGTGTGGAGGCCGAAGGCGAAGTCGAAGCGCCCGTCTTTCACCGCCAATCGCTCCACGTCCACCATCAGCCAAACGCGCTGGGGCAGGAGGCCCTCGAGGCTGGCCTCTTGGTAGGCGCGAAACTCCTGGGGGGCGATCCAACCGGCCCAGGCATCCTGGGCGCTGGTGATGCCTTCGGCAGCCATCTGGCGCCCGGCTGCCGCCAGCGCTGCCCTGGTCTCGGCCAGCGTGTATGCCGGCAGAACCGCCTTGACGAGCTCCTGGGCGCTCTCTTTCAGGAGACCGGTCGGCTCCCCCTGCTCGTCGCGCTCGATGACCCCGCCCTCCGGGTCGGCCCGCTCACAGGTGATGTTCGCGGTCGCGAGGGCGAGTGAGTTTGCCACGGCCATGTGGCCGGAGACGTGCGAGAGGAAGACAGGGTGCTCGGGCGAAACCGGATCGAGGTCGGCGCGGGTGGGGTGGCGCTGCTCGGCCAGTTTGTTCTCGTTGTAGCCGCCACCTCGGACCCACCTGCCCGGCGGCACGGAGA
>DOUV01000122.1 GCA_003520455.1 Chloroflexota bacterium
ATCGGGCGCCTCCCGACGACTCGGCCGGCAATGGGCGCCCGCAAGACGCGCTCGGCGCTTTTGCCGGCAACCAGGCCAGGGGTCCCCGTGTTCGGTTCGGCGCTGCCTCGCCAGAGCGCCCGCCCGAGATTGTGGCCGCGGTTGGTCTCGATCACCGCATGGACGTCCTGCCCGGCAGTGAAGCCGGGACCGAGAGCGATGACCAGGGGCGCATCGTTGAGATGGGTGTCAAGGGTGCGTTTGGCCATGCGACCGTCGATGACGACGGTAGGCATCAGAATCGGGATGCTCTCACCGGCCGGGTCCACCAGTATCGGAATGATGCCCTCAGCCAACAAATCGGCGCTCTCTTCGATCGTGCCCGCCCGGCGGGCGATCAACTCCTCCACCTGGACCTGTCTGGCCCGCACCGCCTCGCCCAGTGCAACCGTGCGACGGACCAGAACGGGCCTGGGCAGTTCAATCATCACCAGCGAGAAGCCCGCTCGCCACAGACGAGCCGCCACGCCGCTCGCCAGGTCACCAGCCCCACGAACCAGTACGAGGGTTTCGGAGAAGAGTCGTGGAGAGGTCATGCTACGAATCGCCAGGGTAGCAGGTTACGATCTGAAAGGTCGAAGGTTGTTCTTCGATACCACGTTGGAAAGCAAAGAGCCGGCTGCGCAAAGCAGTGAAGAGACCTTATCTTGACCTTCAACTTTTCAACCCGCAACTTGCTACCCTTCAACCGATCCCAGCCAGCGCAAGACTTCCTCGACTAACGCAGACAGATCGAAGGGTTTGGCGATGTAGCCATCGGCGCCCGCCGCCTCAAGATCCGCCTGCGTCAGCTGGCCGGCCGTGAAGAGCAGCACCACAAGGGGCTGCGGCGCCACCTCCTTCAACATGCGGACGTTCGCCAGACCACCTCCATCGGGCAGTCGTTGGTCCAGGAGCACCAACACCGGACGCTGCGTCGCCACCGCAGTCCGCGCCGCCTCAACCGAGGTGACGGTCTCAACCTGGAGGCCCTCGTCGCTCAGCACATCCGAGACCAAATTTGCCAGCGCGAGATCATCGTCGACGACAAGCACGTGCATGCGTTTCGCTCTCAGTGTAGGTGCAAACGCAAGGGACGAAGCAAGAGAAGGCACCCACTCAATCTGGTCCGCTCAAAAGTCGAGCCGAAGCGGTGCGACACACCTGCCAGCGTCGACCATCTGCCGCGGTGCGCCATCCAGTCCCCTCGATCGAGCGCTTCCCGGGCACACCACGGGCGTCGCACGTTGACAATTGAGCCGCCCTGCCCGCTCGACTGCGTCGGCTCTTTTTTGACAATCAGTAGTATACTCTTCACAACCACGGCGGCAACGTTCTCCTGTCCTGGGCGCTGCCGGAATTCGTGTGCGGCCGGTTAAGGCGTCGCGCCGATGAGCCTCGTGAGGTGTGATGCGACCCTCGGCCCAAATTGAGCGTTCCTGTCTTCGATCGTGTGTTCGAGCGACCCTTCAGCCTCGTTTTCGCGACTAGAACCCGGAACCGGTTCTGGCCTCAGTGGCGCCGGCCAGGCTGCCGTCCTCCTCCACACCGGCCCAGGCACGTCGTGCCCTGGACCAGTATCGGAGCGATGGGGGCAGCACCGGAAGGGCGTGCCGGGTAGCACCCGCCACCCACACCAGCGCCGTCTCATGACCCGCAGTCCACTGCAGGCCATACGCTGTGCGCACTGCCGGGGGCAGTAACCCGACGGTCGAGAGACGAATGAGGGCACTCAGCGGTCGCAGCGGCACCGTGACCTCTGGCCAGAGGATCCGCCTGGCGAGTATGCGCGCCGTCTCAGTCACGTGAATCACCCCGCTCTGCATCATGTGATCGACGTACCCGGCGAGATCGGCCCGGCTATCCGGCAGGTAGCCTTCGGGCAGGCCCAGCAGCTGCTCCATCATTCGGCTCTCGGCACAGTACCGATCCCGCTCTTGATCGCTGAGCGGGCCGATAAAGCGCTCGTAGGTCACGAGAAAGGAGTCGAGGAGCGTCGCATGGACCCAGCGCAGAAGTGCCGGATCATGGGCGGAGTAAAGGGTTCTGCCGGGAAAGATTCCGGCCGCCTCTGGAAGCTGGCCGTGGATAGAGTCGTGGATCGCATTGATACGGCGCGCTACCTGGACGGCCTCATCCGGCGTGCCGAAGGTGAGGACGAGCATCGCGTCGAGGGTACGCCGCAGGCGCTGCTGAAGACCGTAGCGCGCAGTCGCGAACTGGGTGTGCTCGGCAACCCCGGCCGCGACAAGCGGATGCGCAAACTGCAAGAGAACCGCTCGCCCCCAGCCCAAGAGGAGCGCACGCTCCGCGTGGAGCTTCCAACTGATCCTTCTATCATCGCGCATGCTAACTCCCTGGCAGATAATAGAAGTTTTGTTACGAGCGACCAGCATGATAGTTCTCAGCCTACCTGCTGTCAACAGCTCCGCCCGAATCCAGATAAGCGGCGGAGGTGCGACGCACCTTCAGGGCCAGCTGAGAGAAACTCGTGGAAACTCGCGCAGGCAGAAGGCCCCTCCAGTTGTTCGTGCTACCCACGCCTCGGCCCGTGCCTGTCACCCACCATTCAGCTCGGCGCAGATGGCGTGGGCACGTCAGACCGCTCGCTATGCCGGCGAGGTCCCTGGAGCCCGGCCAGAACACGCACCGGAATGAGCGGGATCTGGTCGAACCAGACACCGGTAGCGTCGTGCAGCGCACTGGCAACCGCTGGCGCCAGCGGGATGAAAGGCATCTCCGCCATGCCCCGAACGCCCCAGGGTCCCTGTGGATCCGGAAACTCGAGGATGACGCTCTCGACCCGGTCGGGGATATCGTAGACCGTCGGAATCAGGTAGGTGCTGAGGTGGCGGGTCAGGACCTGACCGTCTTGCGCCACGAAATTTTCCATGATGGCGTATCCGGCAGCCTGGACAACACCCCCCTCGATCTGGCCCTCGA
>DOUV01000859.1 GCA_003520455.1 Chloroflexota bacterium
CGCCAGACTCGTCGCGCCACCGGGCGGTGGCCCAGCGAAGCGTCTCTTCGTCCGCTTCGGGCATGCTGGCGCGCGTCCCGTCCAACGTGCTTGTAGTGGACCATGGGATGACGGCTGGGAAATCGCCCCGCCGCACGGGCCAGCCAGGCGTCCCCGACAGGGGGACGCTGTTGACCAGCACCAGAGCCGCCGGGCGCACGCGCTCGGCCACCGTTAGAGCGAGCGCTCCTCCCATGCTGGCGCCGGCCAAGACCGGGGGCGTTGAGGGTCGCGCAGGGAGCAGTGCCACTATTTGTTCGACATAATCCTCAATCGTCGTCGCGGCGAGCCCGGCGAGAGCCGGGTGGAGATCCGGCGCCAGCGTCTGCCAGGCGTGCGCGTCGAACTCGGCCCGCCAGGTGCGCCACTCCCACCTGCCGCCACCGGCCCCGTGGATGAAAACGATTGGAGGATATTCGTGCATAGGAGCGCCTTCGATCAGCAAGGGACGAGCGCCCGGCACGCGGTACGACGGCCAGGCGGGACTTTACTGCGCACCGTCCAGGATGAGCACATAAGTCTGGTCGCGGTCGGGGACGGCGGCGATAATGCCGCGGTGACCATCCTTGAGGAAGCGTTGGATTCGGTCGTCGCCGCCGCCAAACGTGATCTGGTCGATGAAGGTCCAACCCAACCTCCGCATCTCGTCCTGATAGTAGCCCAGGACGCGGTCCGCGCTGTCCTTCGTGCTAAAAGCGCCGGATTGGACGTCGCGCAGACCGGCGCCGTGAGATTGTTCGATCCCGCGGAGAACGAGCGGCGGTTCGTCCAGAGGGTGGGCTCCCGGGTAGATAGGAACCCCGCCAACGGTTGGTCCAGCGGGCGTAGGGGCTGGCTGTTGGCTGCAGGCAGCCAGCAGGCCAAGGAGGATAAGAAGTGCCAGGCTGGGACGGATCACAGAATCGCCTTTCTAGATCCATGACCTTTGAATGTGGAGTGGGGTGTGCCGACCAAGAAGACGGATGACGGACCACGCCGGTCGCCACAGGTGCCAGGGGGTAAAGGGAGCAAGTGACTTGCGCCTCGTGACGGCGCTCGATGCGGTTTGGTCGGTACCCGGAAGGAAGGCTCGAATCAGGTTCTTTGGCCAGTACTCCCTCTAGAACAGCGGCCAAGGAGTTGCCGCGGACGCGTGGTCGGAGACTTCCGAAGTCTTCCGAGACTTCGGAAGTCTGACGCCTTGACCGGCGCTCTAGGTACGGTCGAGGAAGCGCAGAATTTCACTCTCGAAACAGTGCCGTCGCCAGGTCTCACTTCCTGGCGTGTGGGTCGTGTGAGGCATGATCCAGAGATCGGAATCGGGAATCGTGCGGTACATCTCAACCAGTTGGTTCAGTGGCACGAGCGGGTCACGGTCGCCAGCGATGATCAGCGTGGGGGTCCGGATGGTGGCCAGATCACCCAAATCGTGGGCGTGCTCCGTGGTGGCCGGGTCGAAGGCTTCGACCACGCGGCGTGTGACCTCGTGCCAGGCTTCCGGACCGCCTTGGGGAGCGTGTTGCTCGCTCATCCAGCGTTCCAGCCCCCAGAGCTTCCAGGTATTGGGCTCGGCCATACGCTCCACCTCGGCGTGGCCGGCGCGATCGCTGCGGTAGCCAACCCGGAACAGGATGAGTTTCTCGACCCGGCCGGGGGCTGTGAGCGCGGCCCAAAGTGCCACAGCGCCCCCCATGCTCGACCCCAGCCAGTGGGCACGGTCGACCCCCAACGTGTCGAGGAGTGTCAGGACATCCTCGGCGGTGCCAGAGACCGTCAGGCGTTCGCCGGGGGCCAGGCGGCTTCGGCCGTGGCCGGGGAGGTCGGGCACGATCAAACGGTAGCGGGCGCTGAAGGTCTCGACGTAAGGCGTCCACTCGCCGGCTGCCATCCCACCACTGTGAAGTAACACCAGGGGGGCTCCCTCTCCGAAGGTGTCGTAGGCCAGCGTGCTCAACGTTCCTTCCTCCACTCGTGCTTTCGGTACGAGCGATGCTTCAGTTGCGGCCGGCTGTGGCGCCGGAGGCCAGGCGCTCGGTTGTAACCAACTGAGCAAGCCGCTTGCCAGAGACTGCCTCACGTGCGCCCTACGGCATTTCTCGATTTAAGGCCTCCCATTCACAGCGCAGAAGGCCAAACAAGTGCAGATCATACCGCTGGCCGTCGCGCTGCATGAATTCCCGATACACCCCCTCGCGTTGGAAGCCCGCCGTTTCATAGAGTGCGATGGCGCGTTCGTTGTAACCGAACACGGTCAACTGGACTCGGTAGAGGTTGAGTTCGCGAAAGGCGAAGCCGAGGGCCAGTTCCAGCGCCTCGTGCCCGTACCCTTTGCCCCAGTTGGCCTCATCGTTGTCACAACAGCGAACCCTGGTTGCGTCTCCAGGGCGCGGTTGCAGACGATGGAGTTTCCGCCGGATGAAGTCAAGTATACGCAACCCGCGGTGGAGAGCCAGCGCGGGCTGCGGGGGACTAAAGGGGCAGGTGCGACGCAGCCGGCTGCCTCAGAGCGCGCGATAGGGAAGGCCGGGCCGCCTAGAAGCATGAAGGCAGGCGCGCTCATGACCAGACTTGACCGGTGCTGGCTCTCACTTCGCCAGGTTTTCACTGCAACGACTTCTTTCCGACGGGATGAACCGCCATTGAGACGGCCTCGGATCAACGCCGGGTGGCTCGATAGAACTGTACGTGCGAGACGGTGATCTGGATTACAGGGTGGTTGGGGACAGCGGTTCACAGCGGGTGGTGGGGGGCAACGAGGGACTCACTACCGCAGCAGGAAGCACGGGGCCTTCCAGGCAGAGGAGCGTGCCGTCGTCGTGCTCGCACATCCCGCAGAGACCGATGGCGCAGCCCATGCGAGCCTCCCAGGAGAGTTGGGCTGGGACGGCACCCTGACGGGCCAGGTGTTCGAGGGCATGGAGGAGCCCGTGGGGACCGCAGCCGTAGAGAGCATCGGCCGCGCCGCTGGCAAGCAACCGCGCTGTAGGAGCGCTGGCGAGGCTCTGTTCGCCCGCACTGCCATCGTCGGTGGTGACGATGACGGGGAGGCCGAGCTGCTTGAGGCGGGCCACGCCGACCAGATCGGCGGCAGTCCGGGCGCCGACGATGGCAGTGGGGTGCTGCCCGGCGGCGAGCAGGTGCTCGGCCAG
>DOUV01000545.1 GCA_003520455.1 Chloroflexota bacterium
CGCGCCGGGAAGTTGGCCTTGATGAGCCCCGTGACGACATCGACGCTGGGCCGCTGGGTTGCCAGGATCAAGTGCATCCCGGTGGCCCGTGCCATCTGCGCCAGCCGGCAGATCAGCCGCTCGACCTCCTCGGCGGCGATCATCATCAGGTCGGCCAGTTCATCGATGATGATGATGATGAAAGGCAGTGGCTGTTCACCCTTCACGACGGCCTTCTCATTGAAGCTCTGGACGTTGCGCGCGCCGACCTGGCTGAAAAGCTGGTAGCGCCGCTCCATCTCCTTGACCGCCCAGCGCAACGTCGCAACGACCCGCTCCATGTCCACCACCACCGGCGCAATCAGGTGGGGGATGCCGTTGTAGCCCACCAGTTCGACCATCTTCGGATCGACCATCAGCAGCTTGAGTTGGTCGGGATGGTTGTTGCAGAGCAGACTCGCGATGATGATGTTCACGCAGACCGACTTCCCGCTGCCGGTGGCGCCGGCGATCAACAAGTGGGGCATCTTGTCGAGGGCGGCCACGACCGGGGCGCCGCTCACGTCGCGGCCGAGGGCGACCCGTAAGGGACTCTTGATCCGCTGAAATTCGGTCGTCTCCATGATGCCCTTGAGGGAGACGACGTTCTTCTCTTCGTTGGGGATCTCGACCCCGATGAAGGGGCGCCCGGGCACGGGCGCCTCGACCCGAATGCTGCTGGCGGCCAGCGCCAGGGCCAGGTCGTTGGCCAGGCTGGTGATGGCGCTGACTTTGACCTTGACGCGCCGCTCCTCGCCGCGCACTCGCTTCACCACGAAGCCCGGCTCGATCCCGAACTGGGTCACCGTCGGCCCCTGGCTGACCTCGATCACCCGCGCCGGAAGGCCGAAATTGTGGAGTGTCTCTTCGATGATCCGTACCTTGCGGCGGATGTCCTGCGCGTTCAGATCCTGCTCGTCCACATCCTCGAGGATTCTCTGCCAGGCGGGCAATTCCCAGTCGAAGCCGTTCGCGGAGGCCACGATTGGCGGCTGGGCGACCTCGTCGGCCACCGGCGCCCTCGGCCGGGCGCTGCCGGTGCGGCTCTTCGGGCTCTTGCCGCCCCTCTTCTTCGGCTGGGGTTGGCCCTCAGCCCCCTGCTCGGGCGACAGTTCCTCGATGGGCGTGTTGTTGACGATGATGCGAGGCGGCGGCGCAGGCTCGAGGGCCGGTTCGACCAGCATCTCCGGCGCGGGAGGCGTGCGATCGCGGCGCTGCGCAAGCAAGACCTGCAACTCGGCCAGCGAGAGTTCCAGGGTCAGCAGGGCGCCGATGAGGCTAAGCGCCACGAGGCCGACCAACGCGCCCCAGGTCCCGAGCGCCAGGCGAAGCCCGCGCAACACCGCCAACCCGACAAGGCCACCGGCGCCACCCGTGGCTGCCGCCATCGCGGGATCTTCCCACTCGGCCACCAGGGTCAGCGTGCCGAGGCCGATCAACCCGAGCAGGAGGGTCCCCAGTAGTCGGCTCCAGGGCACCGCCGGCGCGAACTCGAAGCGGCGGGCGATCAACCAGATGCCGAGGCCCGCCGCGAGGAAGGGCACTCCCACCATCCCCCAGCCGAAGATCAGCGCGAGACCGTCCAGCCAGGCGCTGATGATGGTGGCATTCTGCGGGCTGAGCATGCTCAACCCGGTGACCAGCCCGACGCCAACCAGCAGCACGCCCAGAATGTCGAGTTGGGTATCGAGCGACGGCCACCGAAGCAGAGGTTCTTTCTTCCTACCGCGGGTGCGCCGCTTGCGCGTTTTGCCACCTGTCGACCGACCTTTGGTCGAGGCCCGTGCCTGCACGCTCCGCTTTCGCGCCACGTCTCAATCCTCTCCGAACAGGTGTTCCCGGATGCCCGTCATTGTACCAGAGCATGGCGGCAGCGTAAAGGGCTGCCGCTCGGCGGCCGACGGCCGCTCAACCGTCGGGCGGCGGGCGGCACCGTACCTGAACAATTGAGGAGCCCTGCTCGGCAGCCCCGCACACCCGGAGATAACTCCGCCCGTATCGTTCGCCGCCGCTCTTTCGTCGCAAAGGGTGCAGCGAGGCCTGCGCTTCACATCCGCAGCCCGAAAGCCGAACCCTGCCGCAGCGGGCCTCGAAATGGCGGCAATTGTCCGCGAACGGCGCACGCCGGGAGAGAGGCCCCGGCAGGGCCTCGCTTCAGTGCTCGGCCGGGGATTTCAATCGCCCCCTTCATGCGGCGGTATCGGCGCTCGCTCTAGCGGGTGAGAACTGGCCGGTGGCGCGTGCAGGGCATCTTTCAACCAAAACAGGCGCACGGTCAGGATTGATTGTGGCGCAGCGGCGTGCTATAGTCGACCCACACCGGCTGCCTGTCGGTCTCTTCGCGCGAATCTGGAACGGAGCGTTTCCCTCATGCTAGAGCGCCTCGACCACGTTGGCATCGCCGTCGATGATCTGGACGCCGCCCTGGCCCTCTGGCGCGATTTTTTCGGTCTGGCGGTCACGCACGACGAGACGGTCCCCGAGCAGGGCACGCGGGTCGTCTTTCTCGAGGGGGGCAACACCGAAGTCGAGCTCCTGGGCGCGCTCGGTCCCGAGACACCGGTGGGCAAATTCCTGGTCAGGCGCGGCCCCGGCATCCATCACCTCTGTTTCGCCGTGGATAACCTGGAGAGTGCCATTGCTGAGTGCCAGGCGCGCGGACTGGAGATGATTGACACCGTGCCCCGCATCGGGGCCCAGGGCAAGCGGTTGGCCTTCGTGCACCCCAAGAGCGCCCACGGGGTCTTGATCGAGCTGTACCAGGCGGGCAGCGGCGAGTGAATTCGAAACGAACCGTGGTGCGCGGTGAGGGACGATCATGAGCGTACCGGCACGTAGGAATGGCAGCGCCCCTCCGGCGTTGCACCAGGCGCTTGTCGAAGATCTGAAGGACGCGGGGCACATCCGGACGCCCCGCGTCGAGGCAGCGTTCCGCGCCATCCCGCGCCACCTCTTTCTGCCCGGCCTCCCCGTGGAGCAGGTGTACAGCGACGAGGCCATCCCCACCAAACAACTGGACGGCGCCGTCGTCAGCTCTTCCTCTCAGCCCGCCATCATGGCGATCATGCTCGAGCAACTCGAGCTGGCGCCTGGCCACCGCGTGTTAGAGATTGGCGCAGGAACCGGCTACAATGCGGCGCTCATGGCCCACATTGTTGGTGACGAGGGCCAGGTCGTCACAGTCGACATCGACGACGACCTCGTCGCGGGCGCCCGCGAGCATCTCGCAGCAGCGGGCCTCGACCGGGTGCGGGTGGTGCGCGGCGACGGTGGCTTCGGCTACCCGGCCGCAGCACCCTACGACCGGATCATCCTGACTGTGGGAGCCGGGGATGTTGCCCCGGCCTGGCGTGAGCAATTGAGCGCCGGCGGGCGACTCGTCTTACCCTTGTCGCTCAAAGGCCCGCAAAAAGCCGTCGCGTTTGAGCCGGTCGATCGCCATCTGGCGAGCGTCTCGGTCAGAGATTGTGGCTTCATGCGGCTCCGCGGCGCGTTTGCCGAGCCCTCCGGAACGAGTATCCAGATTGGCCCCGAACCCGGTCTCTCCCTTGTGTCTGACAATCGTCTCGCGGCCGATGTCGCGGCACTCTACCAATCGTTAACCGGCCCCAGCTGCGATTGGCCAACGGCGACTTGGGTCACGCCGCGGGAGGTCTTTGGGGGCCTGACGCTGTGGCTCGCGCTGCGCGAACCCGGCTTTTGTCGCCTGAGCGCCGTGGGAGAATTGGCCGATCGTGGGCTGATCCCTTGTCTCTACTGGCATCCGGGCGAGTGGAAGTCCTGCTTCACCAGCGGATTGCTTGAGGGGGCCAGCCTCGGCCTGCTGCTGCGCCCGCCCGACGAAGCCCCCCGTCTTGACGATCCGGTCGAGCTATCACCCTTCCAGTTGTACGTGCGGGGCGTTGGCCCAGACGACACACTCGCGCGGCGCTTGATCACGCAGATCACCGGCTGGGAGGCCGCCGGCCGGCCTGGCAGCAGCGGCCTCCGCATCCGAGTCTACCCCCAGGCGATCGAACACGTACCATCCGGAAACGAGGTTGTCCTCCAGAAGCAATGGTCCCGGCTCGTGCTCGACTGGCCGGCGTTACCCACCGGGACGGACGTCGCCCCATGATCGCCGGCGCCACTCGCGGTCTGCCTCCCTCGATCTCGCCCGTCCCCCGCTGTGCCGTGCCCCGTGCGAGGACGCCAGGACGATGAGTCACAGGGCCACCCGCTGCCTTCACGTCGTGCTCGCACTGCTCGTGGCCTGGACCGCGCTCAGTCCGGTGGGCTACGCCCAGGCGCCGCCGGATGGCTCTGATCGGCGCTTCGGGCTGGTGCTGGTGCCGCCCGACAAGACCTGGCTCGACCGCGCCTATCAGGCCGGTGCCCGGGTCAACCGCTTCCAGCTCAACTGGTGGGATGTCGAGCCCTCCCCCGGTCAGCGGAACTTCGATCTCACCGCGACGGCCGTTGAAACCATGGCCTCCGCCGGTTTGGAGGTCACGCTCCTCTTGACCGCGCCCCCCACCTGGGCGCGCCGGACGGGTTCGAGCTGGGTCCCGGCCGGGTTGGACCGCCCCTGGAACGATCCGGCGAATCCCTGGGGGGCTTTCGTCAACGCCACAGTCAGCCGCTTCAAAGGCCGCGTTCATTACTACGAGATCTACAACGAGCCCGACACCGACCAATTCTGGGATGGCAGCCCAGAGGAGTACGCGCTTCTCCTCGCCACTGCCTATCGTGCGGCCAGGGCGGCCGATCCCGGCACCCAGATCATCATGGCCGGGATGGCCCATTGGAGCCACCCCCAGTTCGCCGAGCAGGTCTTGCACGCCCTCCGCCAGCTCCCCGACGCCGCGGCCAACAACTATTTCTTCGATGTGGCTGCCTGGCACTGGTACTCGCGCGCCGATCAACTCTACGGGCGCGTCCTCTGGGCACGCGATCTGCTGATACGGTATGGCATGGGGACCAAACCGATCTGGATCAATGAAACCAACATTCCGGTCTGGGGCGCCGGCGCCGGCCCGCAACAGCCCACCTGGGGCTTCGGGTCGACAGCCGAGCAGGCCGCCTTCATGGTCCAGGCCTTTACCAACGCCTTCGCCGCCGGGGCCGAGCGGGTCTTCGTCTTCCGCCTGCGCGATAATGGCATGGACGAGACCTTTGGCCTGATGCGCGACGATGGGACGCCCCGCCCGGCTTACCAGGCCTATACGACGGCGGCGCGCTGGCTGGCCGGGGCCCGCTTCGTGGCTCGTGAGGTGCGCGGCGATGTCGTGCTGACCATCTTCCGCCGCTCGCCCGACGAGAAGATCACCATCGCCTGGACTACCGGGGACCAGCGCTCCAACGTTCTCATCGACGCCGCGGCCGATGAGGCGACCCTGGTCAACCTCCTGGGCGACGCCCGCACGATCCAGGCAACAGACGGTCGCTACAACCTGGGTCTCGACGGTGGCTCGATCTACACCCGCCCTGCCGACGGCCGGCGCGAGCAACTCGTCGCCGGGCCACCCGTCATCCTGGTCGAGCAGGGCCGAACCCCACCGCTCGTCCGGCTCGACCCGCTCCCGGCCCTCAGTACCGCCGCGGAGATTCCGCTCACCTGGCAGGTCGAGAGCCCCAGCGGCGCGGCGATCGAGCGCATCGAATTCCAGGTCCGCACGGACGGTGGTCCCTGGCTTGACTGGCAACCCGCCAGCGGGGCCGCCGCTCCAGCAGCAGCCGGCTCCGCGACTTTCCGGGGTGAGGTGAGCCACCGCTACGAGTTCCACGCCCGCGCGGTGGACCAGCGCGGCCACGCCAGTGAGTGGCCACCAGGCGATCAGCCGATGGCCGCCACTGCCG
>DOUV01000772.1 GCA_003520455.1 Chloroflexota bacterium
AGCCGGCCGGCGAGCGCCCGCTCCAGGCCCAGGAGAGCCTCTGGATCGATGCGGCTAACAAAGAAGTGTGGGTCGAGGGACGAGAGCTCCACCTCACGCCCCAGGAATTCCGAATCGTGGCCTTCCTCTACCATAGTCCTGGCCAACTCTTTTCTCGACAACAGATCATCGAACACGCATTGAACGAAAAGTACACTGGCGGCGCTGTCGAAGACAATCGTCTCAACACCACCCTGGGCCGGCTGCGGCAGAAGATCGAACCCGACCCGGCCCATCCGAAATATCTTGTCAACGTGCGGGGCCACGGTTACAAACTCGTCCTCTAGGCTTCGCACCGGGTTGCCGCTGGCGGCTCCCCGCCAGCGGCAGCGTACCAGCGCTCCCAGGTCCCCAGACTCCACCCCGCCATCCCATCTTGTGACGCTTCTCTGACCCTTTGGCGACACTTCTGTCATTCAACGGCCAAACACTCCTCAAGATTTAGGTCAGATCGCGTTTCAAAAGAGATCCTCTTGCCGACTAATTGTATGAACGAAAGCCCTCCCCCACCTGTATAATCAAAGTCAAAGTCAATAACGATTCGCAGGAAACATCACCCTCATACTGGAAGTAGGTAGGCGATGGCAATGCCGTTGCCCGCCCTGCACACTATACTCCAAGAAGAGCGAACATCGCTACAAGGGAAGGGAAGAAGGGAGGGAGGGGCTCAAATGACTGTCGAAATCGCGCTCATACTTCTCCTCATCATCGTCCTCCTCGGGGGGTTGATACGTTTTACTCTCTACGCACTCAGATTATGGCTGACCCTCTGGTTCACGCGTTTATTGCTTAGCTATCTCGCGTCTCTTGCCACTGTCGCCGAAGCCGACGCGACCCCGCCGCCGAGCGGCTGCGGGGCGCCACTCCTGATGCTCGTCATCGCGCTCGGNNCAACCGCATGAACGAAGTGATGAAGATGCTGACCCTGATCGCCACCGTGTTCATGCCGCTGACCTTCATCGCGGGGGTGTACGGCATGAACTTCGCGGTGATGCCCGAATTGCACTGGACCTGGGGCTATCCTGCGGTGCTCGGGCTGATGCTCGTCATCGCGCTCGGGGCCATCATTGTTCTCCTCCTGCCACTCCTGTCCTAACGCCCGAGCACGGTTTGCTCGCACAGCGTAGATGTGAGTAACAAGCTCGTACGGCCGGTGATTGATCACGATCCACTCGAGTTCCTCTCTGGGATCGTCGAGCCCGGGAGCAAAAGCGGATACGGGCTCGCCGTTGACCACCGCATTGACTCTGCGTCCGGATTTGGACTGAGGCTGAGTTCCACTGCATACAAGTGGCCGTTGACCGTGACCCTAACTTTGCTCATCTCGTCCTCGCTTTGCCATCAGCTCTGCAGGCAGTATCGGCGGCCAGTTCCTTTTGAGGAGAGTGCGGATGGGGTAGGCGAGGGCACTGCCCTCGCCGGCCGAGCGCACCGTATTCCAATATGAGGGTTGCAAGTTGCCGAATCGGTACCAAACCCGCCCCTACGACGCGACAACCAGGCCAGGACCGTTGGACGCGGTGTTCCCGCATTGTTGGGACAAAGGTCGCACCGATCCGGTGATGAACGGCCGGGGCCGGCCCAGCAGGTTTGAAAGACCCTTTCCAGCGGGCCGGCGTTACTCTGGAAGCCGGCGGCTCGAGCGGTGCCAGGCGGTTGTAAGCCGCGAACCCGTAGCCTGGATGGATCGCGTCGGCCCCGTCGCTGTCGCAATTTCCAGAATATGCTGCTGATCTATGTACCCGAACTCGGATTTCAGCGGCACGGTCTCATCCGCGTGACGCGCGTGCAGCGATTCCCGATCAACCTTCTCGTAGATGGCAACCGCCTCGCTACCGAGGTCCCGGCCGGCATTTTGCCAGGCTCGGCTGACGGCCAGCTGCTGCTACACGCGCCTGATGGTGAGTGCCTTCGAGCTGGGTGCGGGCTGGGCCGCGCTGCAGCGGGCCATCCACTACTCGCAGGAGCGCGTTCAGGCCGGTGCCCACCTCAGCCAGAAGCCCGGTTATACCAAACGGCGATCGCATCTACCCCGTGATCCGGGGCGTGGGCGGCTCGAGCGACGGGAAGGGCAAGGGTATCACCGCCCCGAACCCCATTGGGCCAAGCACAGCCTGGGCTTGCCCCAGCCCCTGGCCTTCCACACCACCTACCAGGCGATCGGCGGGAACGAACACCTCTTCGAGGAACAGCGCGGCCGTGTTGCTGGCCCGAATACCATGTTTGTCCTCGGGCTTCCCTGTTTGAAGCCCGGCATCTCGTGATCAACGATGAACCAGGACGGTCCGCCGGGGGCATTGGCCAGAACCGTGTAGAGATCAGCGACGCCGCCATTGCTGATCCACTGCTTGCGGCCGGTGATCTTGTAGCCGGCAAGCGCCCGCTCCCGCCGGACGCGAGCGGGGCAGGGAAAGAGAACCTTCGAGCGAAGTCGGATGGGGCAGTTGGACGTGGAGAACGGGACAGAGAACCCAGAGGGCACACGGGCTAGAAGCGGGGATCAACTCATTTCTCAGTCACTTGTAAAGCTTGCATCGGTGGAGCGCGATGTCATACTGGGTGCATCAGACGAGATCACATGAGGTCGCGTGGAACAGCGCGTGTTGCCCGCTGGTCAAGGCGTTCACTCCCTCGTTCAAGTTCCTGCCCAGCGTCAGTCGTCCGGCTCCCCCCGGTTCCTTCTGGAGTAGAGGCTGCAACTCGCTTTGGCAGAGCACGCTCGATTCGCCATTCCCTGATATCAGGAGCCGTGGTATCCTGCGCGGGTACAGTACCACTAGAATTCCTTGCTCTCCCTGGTAGGGAAGATGGAGTGTTTCTCGTTTGGAAGAGAGTATCTTGGTACCAGTTATCCACCAAGCTACAATCCCTTGCGACGTTAAGGATAACGTACAAATTGGAATGACGGCCTTCAATTGCGAGGCTGCTCGCGGGTCACGTTCTGTTGGTGCTCCTCGAACGTCTTGGCGAACACGTGCGCGCCGGAGTCATCGCCACGAGCGACGAAGTAGTAGAACTCGGTCGGGGGCGCACTCACGGTCGCACGGAGGGCATCGGCCCCAGGGTTGCAGATCGGGCCGGGCGGGAGACCGGGCACTTTATAGGTGTTGTAGGGCGACTGAACCTCGAGGTCTTCGAGGAGCAGCGGCCGCTTCCACCACTGCCCGTCCTGCCGGCCGAGCGCGTACTGGACCGTGGGGTCTGCATTGAGCAAGATGCCATCCTGCCAGCGGTTGATAAAAACCCCCGCGATCAGCGGCCGCTCCTCGGCCACAACCGCCTCGCGCTCCACGATGCTGGCCAGGATCACCGCCTGAAAGAGCGTCATCCGGCGCTCCTGCGCTGCCCGCCGCATCTCGGGTGTCAGCCGCTGGTTGAAGGTCTCGAGTTGCATCCGCACGAACGCTTCGGGCGTGATCTGCTCTTTGATTACGCGGTAGGTGTCGGGAAAGAGGAATCCTTCAAGTGTCGCGCCCGGTGGCAGGTCCCTCAAGAAGTCGTAGTCGAAGCGACTCGGATCGCTGACCACTGCCAGGTATTCGCTCGCGGGAAAAAGACCTTGCGCCTCCAGCGCCGTGGCGACCTGCTCGGCCCGCCAGCCTTCGGGGAGCGTGACGCTGATCTCTTCCAGTCGCCCCTGCTGCAAGGCCACGATGATTTCATCCATCGTCATGGTGCGGTTGAGCTGGAACGTCCCGGCCTCGAGTGACTGATCGGCCCCCCGGTAGCGTAGCAACCAGCGGAAGAGTTGCTCGTCGCGAATCAACCCGGCTTTCTCCAGCGCCGCGGCGATGGTTGCCGCGTTCTCACCCGGCTCCACGGTGAAGACGACCGGCGTGGGATCGTCGCCCGCCGCCTCGATTTTGTCGCGGTTGAGCGCCAGGTAGAGACCGATGAGCCGCTCCTCAAAGGAAGCCGGTGCCTGCGTTTCCGCCGCCGGTTGGCGCGTTGTCGTGGTCCCGGCCACCGGCGGCGGGACGAATAGCCAGGTCGTCACCAGGAAGAAGGCACCCCCAAGGAGAGCGACAGTCACCGCGGCCACAGCGACCACCAGCGCGAGCGAGTGCAGCAGGGGTGGCGTCGATCGATGGGTGGTAGGGCCTGAGGGGCGAGCGCCACGACGAGACCCCTGCCCCTGTTCGTCCGGCCCCTGGG
>DOUV01000027.1:0-274 GCA_003520455.1 Chloroflexota bacterium
TCCGGTGCCGGCGTGGCGGCCTGCCCGCAGGCGGTAACGATCAGCGCAATTCCAACGAGACAGGATGCCAGGCAACGTCTCAAATGATGCATAGATTCTCCTCCTTTGATTTGAAACGATTGGAGGTGTGGGCGGGAGTTCGCGGCCGGTGCCGCCCGCGCGCCACCCACTTCAACCGTTTGACGAGCCACTGTTCAGGACGGGCCACGCAATACGTCGCCCGCACGCGCTGAGATGTTGAGGGGACAGGGTCAATTGAAAGGTGCCCCGCCAC
>DOUV01000027.1:317-920 GCA_003520455.1 Chloroflexota bacterium
GTCCTCTGTCGTCGTCGGAGTTCTTCTACCGTCCGGCGGAACGTGTTCTTGGGCGGACGCATAGCTGTGCGGTCTCCGCATCCACAAGCGAGGAATGTTGGTGTGGCCTGTGATCGCTGCGGTTCAAGGAAGTCGAGGCTCGAGGGTGCCTGACTGTTGACGCCGCCCCTCCTGGAGGCCATTCGAGCGACAAGTGAGTGGCCTACCTTGTGTCAAACTACCTTCCCGAGGGCGAGCAGGGCCACTATATCCGCCAACAGCATGTTCGTCAATTGGTTTTCTCCGGGCCCGATCTGGAACAGGACGACGCTTCTTTGCAGGTTCGTGCTGTGAGAAAGAGTGGATCGGCGTCCATCGAGTTGGTGGTCGCACGACCCAGATCTGGGTTAGCCCCCGAGATAGGCTTCCCGGACCTGTGGGCTCGCGAGGAGTTCCTGGGCCGGCCCCTGTAAAACAATCCGGCCGGTCTCCAGCACGTACCCCCGGGAGGCCACCGCGAGCGCCATCTGAGCGTTCTGCTCTACGAGTAGAATCGTTATTCCCTGGCGATTGATATCGCGGATAATCTCAAAGATCTGTTCGACCAGGATCGGCGCCAGCCCC
>DOUV01000027.1:988-2826 GCA_003520455.1 Chloroflexota bacterium
CGCCCAATCGCCAGCATCTGCTGCTCCCCCCCGGAGAGAGTGCCGCCAGGCTGACTCAGACGCTCGCGCAAACGCGGGAAGAGCGCCAGCGCACGCTCGAAGTCCTCACGGACGGCCGCCTTGTCGTTGCGCTGGAAGGCGCCCATCTCCAAGTTCTCGCGCACGGTGAGCCGTCCAAAGATCTTGCGGCCTTCAGGAGACTGGAAGACGCCCAGCTGCGTCACCCGGTGGGGCGGCAGATGGTCAATCCGCTGCCCATCGAGAAAGATCGCACCGGTGCGAGGCTTGAGCAGCCCGCTAATCGTGTTGAGGGTGGTCGTTTTCCCTGCTCCATTGGAGCCGATCAAGGTCACCACCTCGCCCTCGTCCACACTGAGCGAGATGCCCTTCAGGGCATGAATATGAGAGTAGTATGTGTGGACGTTCTCGAGGATCAGCATGAATGACTCCGTTCCGGACCCACGCCAGCCCCGTTCATCACCCCAACTGGCTCACGTTGACCCCCCTTCGATATTGCGCGACCATCAATACATGAGGGCGGAAGAATTCTCACCATCCACTCTGCCCCGAGTGAAGGATAGATTTCCGGGCCACGCTGTCGGGCTCAGATGTACCGGCGCTGACCATCTCGAGACGGTGATGTGGCGGTTGGCGTAGTTGCCGTCTTCGTCACAGGTCAGATGACCGGTCGGGTCCTTGTGTCGTTGGTGGCGTACAGCATGCCTCACCGCCTCGGGCGGGGAACAACCAATCGATGAGCTGGCGGCCACCCTCCCCTTGACCCTGGCGTTGTGGGCGATGTGCAGTGAGCCGGACACGCGTTTGAACAGATCGGTCCGGTCCGGCGCAATGTTCGGCGGAGTGACCATCACCATCCCGCCTGGTGGCTGGTTGTCGCTTTCGTCGCTGCAATCGTTGGTGTCGTCGCAGTCTCTTTAGTCACGAGTGTAGTTGCAGCCGGAGCCTGGTCGGCTGAGGAGCCAGGGCGCCGGGCCGCATGCTGCGAGGAGCAGGCGCGGGATGATCAAAATAGGGATGCCCTTCGCAGCTTTCATCCTCTTCCCCCGCCCGAGTTCTTGGTTTGAGAGGTGTCGGACACGGGGAGCCGCAAATGGCGGAGAGACGCTCTTTTGATTGGGGTGCCCTTCCTCGTGCTGTCGAAATGTAACTTGCATTATTTACGAGGCCTGGCCTTTTGTCAACCGGTGCGAGTGGGGGTCCGGAGCGGCACCTGAGGAAGAGGAGCCAGGGATTGAAATCCCAAGCAGAGAGCCGAAACCCGCTGCAGCGGATTAAAAACGCTTGCGAATCTCCGCGAACGCGTACCTGCCAGTCGGTTCAGACGACGTTGGCTCTCAGCCCTGGAATTTTATTCCCGGCCGGCATGTGCTGCTCTGGCCTTCACTGGTGCTGGCGTGTGGTTGTTGGACAGGTGATGGAAATCGGTGTACACACAGACGAAGTCGGGAGGGTTGCCCGCTCGATACGGGCCGCTGGCTTCCGGCGGAGGCAGCGCTTCGAGCGTAGCTGGGGCCTCGACGCTGGTTCTGTGTACTCACTCGCTTCCGAAAGGAGATCTCATGCGACCGGCCCCGTTGCTCATCACCGGTGGCTCTGGCTACCTGGGCCGTACCCTCTTGGCGCGAGCACCCACTGGCGCACCTCTCCACCTCGTCCAACATCACACGCCGCTGGCGAGGGTACCAGTTGACGCCGAGATCCACACGCTCGACCTGGCGGAGGAGCAGGCCGTCAGTACACTCGTCGCCCGGGTGCGACCGGCCCTGGTGATCCACGCCGCCGCCAGCATGGCGCCCGACACCCTGAAGCGCGCCATC
>DOUV01000724.1 GCA_003520455.1 Chloroflexota bacterium
CTCCATATTAGATCAAACTGGGTGGCCGCGGCCAGCTCTTGCGGCCGCCCGCCTTCACCCCGGGAACCTTGTTCGCCGGAGGGTGGAACCAGGTCACTCATCTGGGAGCGAACGTCCTCACGCCTCGCCGCCCGCGCGGGCATCTCGTCACATTGGGGTCAATTTGGCCAGTATATACCAATCTCCGCCACGTGAAAAGGTATCGATCGATTTCAGGGCCGGGGCGGTGCATCTGCAGCCGGGGTCACGGTCGGCTTCCCGCAGACCGGATCGAGCAATTTCGAGGGAGTCAGGTACGTCGCACCGCTTCCGCCGGCGCTCGAGCAACTCTGTGCCGGCAACCGGCATTGACGCGATCGTGCGCTTTCAGTAGAATCAATCGGCGGGGCTGGCCAGCCCCGCTTTGTTGTCTTTGAGGAGATGAATGATGCAGCAACCTCCGTACGACCAGCAGGCTGAGCAATTTCTTCGAGAGTTGATGCGGGAGTACTACGAGGTCGGTGCCGGCCTGAAGCCCGAGTTGCAGTTGGCTCAGATCTACGAGCGCCACGCCGATCTTTTCACGGCCGAAGCGGTGCGTGACCGCCTCGATCGAGTCGATGGGAAGGCCAGCCGCCACCTGGCCGAGTTTGCGACCAGCAGTTTCATCAGCGATCGCACCAAGGAATTCGACGAGGCGGTGACCAACGCCGAGCTTCGCGCGATGGTCGAGTGGGACGGGGAGGCGATTCCATACCAAAACATCCGCCGGCGCCTCATCGGCGAGGCCGACTGGCGCCGCCGGCATGAGTTGGCCGAGCGCGCGGCTCAGGTCATGGCCCAGCAGAATCCATTGCGACAACAAGGGCTCGACCGGGCGCACGAACTGGCGGTTGAACTCGGTTTCGACGACTACACGACGATGGTCAGCCGGCTCAAAGGTCTGGACCTGGCTGGCCTGGCCGTGCAGATGCGCCGTCTCCTGGCGGAAACCGGGGCGCTCTACAGCCGGTTGCTGGAGGATCACCTGAAGCCGCTGGCGATGCCGCGCGATCAGGTAGAGGCCTCGGATCTGACCTACCTTTTTCGGGCGCGTGAATACGACGACCTCTTTCCGGCCGAGCGGTTGCTTCCGGCGCTTGAAACGACGGTGCGCGGGCTGGGACTGCCGCTGGCCGGCGAGCGGGCGCCGACTCTGGACGTTGAGGCCCGCCCGTTGAAGAACCCACGGGCTTTTTGTGCGCCGGTCCAGGTCCCAGATGAGGTCTACCTGGTCATCAAGCCGGTCGGCGGCCAGGACGACTTTCAGGCGCTGATGCACGAGGCCGGCCATGCCGAGCATTTCTCCTGGGTGGACCGCGAGATGCCCTTTGCCTTTCGCTACCTCGGCGATGATGCCGTGAGTGAGACGTACGCGTTCCTCTTCGAGCACCTCACCCACAATCCGCGCTGGTTGACGACCGTATTGGCGGCACCGCCGGAGCGGGCCGAGGCCTATCATCGCTTCGCGCTCTTCCTCAAGCTCTGGTTCCTGCGACGCTACGCGGCCAAGCTCATCTATGAGTTGGAACACCTCCACGCGCGCGATCCCGATCCGGCGAGCGCTTACGTCAGGTTGCTGTCCGACGCCCTCAAGATCAGAATCGACCCGCGCCGCTTCCTCGACGATGTGGACTCGGCGTACTACGCCGCCGGCTACCTGCGCGCCTGGCTCTTCGAGATGCAGTTGCGGGCGGCGCTCGAGGCCCGGTTTGGGCCGGCCTGGTGGGCCGACCCGGGGGCGGGGGCGATGCTGAGGGAGCTTTGGGCCATCGGGATCCGCGACAGTGTCGACGAACTCGCTCGCCGGCTGGGTTCCGAGGGTCTCAGCCTCCGCCCGCTGTTGGATGAACTGGCCCGGCTCGGCCCGGTTGGCTCGCAGCAGGGATAGAAGAAGGGTCGCCGGCAGGCTGTCCTTCGATCCGGAAGAGGTTACTCAATTTTAAGGGACCGAACCCGCCGTGCGGGTCTATCATGGCACGCGAGTTGCTCATTACGACGCATGTCCATACGAGCCAACTCATTAAGGAGGGAAGATCCCAATGCGACGATTGGTTCCGGCAACAATTGTTTTTGTTGTCGCCTTGCTTGCGTTCGCCGCTGTGGCTTTCGCTCAGGAGACTCCGTCCGTCTCCGTTCAGGATCAGGCCGTGACAGCCAATGAGGTTATCGTCAGTTCTGTCGTGTATACCGGCCCCGGCTGGATTGCGATCCACAAGGACGACAACGGCAAGCCCGGGGCTGTGGTTGGTCACTCGGCGGTCAAGGCTGGCACCAATGAGGACGTCACCGTCTTGTTGGACGAGACGCCAGGGGAAGGTGACAAGCTGTGGGTCATGTTGCATACCGACGCGGGTACTGAGGGCACTTACGAGTTCCCGGGTCCCGATGCTCCGGTGATGGAGAACGGCCAGATCGTGATGGAGCAGTTTACCGTCACGGGTGGCGCGGCGGCCCAGGCTGTCCAGGGCACGCCCACCGTCACGGCGACAGCGGCGGCAGCGCCAGCGCAAGCAGTGTTAATGGCACCGCAACCAGGAGCGCTTTGATCTGCACCCAGCGTGCCTGTCGGCGCACCTGCGCCAGCTCAGTCACATCCTCTATTTTCTCCGCGTGATCCCCCAGTTTGCGCGAACCTCGCGCAGCAAGTCCTATTCAGGTCTTATCCAGCCATTGAAAAACACCCGACGCCGCGCT
>DOUV01001022.1 GCA_003520455.1 Chloroflexota bacterium
GAGCGCGACTGGCTCGCCTGGCTGGCAGGCCAGGCAGGCCGCGGGCACGCGGCCGGTGCGCCAACCTTTGACGAGCAGTGGTGGCAGCTCCAGATCCGCTACTTCGACGTGATGCGGGAGTACCAGCAGCATTTCGATCCCTTCGCGCGCACGCTGCCGAACTCGCCTGCCGATTGGGATGGTCTCGCCCGTTCCGAGTACGCCTCCGACTCGGCGAACCCCACCAACCTCACCCTGGAGAGTGAGCTGCAGGCAGCCAGCGAGGGACTCTACTGTGGCGACCTCGCCGCGGCCAGGGCGCGGCTGGACGAGATCCAGGCCAGCGCGGCGGCCCGTACGGTGAAGGGTGTTGAAGCCCGGGAGCGCCTGGCGGTGGCGGAACTGTTGGCGGCGCAGGACCGCGCGCTGCGCCGCTTCGACGGCTGGGCCTATCTCCAGACGGCTGCACCCCACGTGCGTGAGCGTCTGAGCGCGGCTCTGCGCGATGCCCCGAGCCCGACCGGCATGCATCAGGAGCTTGCCCGGCTCTGGCTGAACTCGCAGGGCACTACGGCCGTCGCGTGGGTGAGCTGGCTCCCCATTCCGGGTGATCGCGCCGGCTTGCCGGCGGTGACACGGGCCTATCGCCTGGCGTTCCGCCGCGGTGCTGACGGCCGGTGGCTGTTAACCGACTTTCACCCATTGATTCCCTCTACTCTGATTCCAAGGAACCACCGGCTATGCAATCCCTCGTTCGCGGTGTCTTCGTGAACCCCAGTTACCGGGGCGTGAATCTTGGTCTCGTCGAAACCAGGGAGGGCGTTGTCCTGGTGGACACGCCCATGCTGCCCACTCTGGCCCGCGAGTGGGCCGATAAGGCCAGCAGCTTCGGGCCGATCAAATACATCGTCAATACCGACCATCTCCAAGAGCACACGATGGGCAATCGCTTCATTGAAGAAGGCGATATCGTGGCTCACGAGGAAACGCGCGACCGCATGCGCATGACCGAGAAGGCCAGAGAACAGTACCGCAAGTTTGTGGCCGAGCACGATCCGGAGGGGGTCGAGCTGTCCGAGGAGTTCGAGCCTCGCCTGCCGAACGTTACGCTCTTCGACCGCCTGACGATCTTCCTGGGCGAGCGCGAGCTGGAATTTGTCCATCTTCCCGGCCATGCGACCAACAATATCGGCCTCTACCTGCCGGATGCCAGGGTGCTTTTTGCCGGCGACACCGTGGTCAACGGCTACCGTCCCTATCTTGGCCTCAGCAACATCCGTGATTGGCTGATGACCCTACGCGCCATTCAAGTGATGGAGGTCGATTGGGTGGTGCCGGGCCACGGCGAGCCGGCCACCCCCGAGGCGCTCGACGAGCTCATCAACTACCTTGAGCTCATGCGGGAGCGCGTGCGAATCCTCATCGAGGATGGCCGCACGCGCGACGAGGTCGTCTCCAAGATGATGCAGTATTTCGAAGAGTGGCCGATTGACCTCGAACGGCGCGATGAGGAGCGCAACCTCTTCCGCCAGGGCATCCGCCAGCTCTACGACCAGCTCACGGGACGGCGGTAGCGTGAAGCGTTGCGCCTGATCGGTGAGCTCGCGGAGCACGCATCACGTTTCACGTGGTCCGTTGGCCTGATAGGTTCTCATACCGGGACAGCCCCCCGACCCCAATTCCTGGTTTCATGGAGAGATTCAACGATGCCATCCCTCACCCGTACCGACGCCTGGAGCCTGGTGTGTGCGTTTACGGACAGCGAGTCGCTGCGCCGGCACATGCTGGCGGTGGAGGCCGCCATGCGCGCCTATGCCCCGCGTTTCGGCGGCGATCCCGACCTGTGGGGTGCCGCCGGTCTGTTGCACGACTTTGACTACGAGCGTTACCCCAACGTCGCCGTTGAGGGCCACCCGGTGGTCGGCTCGCGGGTGCTGCGTGAGCAGGGCTGGCCCGACGAGGTCATCCGCGCGATTCTGGCGCACGCGAGCGAGATCACCGGCGTCGAGCCCGAGACGCCGATGGAACGGGCGCTGGTGGCGGTGGATGAACTGACCGGCTTCATCATCGCCGTGGCGCTGGTCCGGCCGAGCGCGAGCATTCTCGATGTGAGGCTCAAATCCATCAAGAAGAAGTGGAAAGATAAGGCCTTCGCGGCGGCGGTCAACCGCCACGAGATCGAGGAGGCCGCCGCGGCGCTGGGTGTTCCCCTTGATGAGCACATCCGGGTCGTGCTCGGCGCGATGCAGGCTGCAGCAGACGACCTCGGCCTCCGCGGCGCTGTTTCCGAGGACGAACCATGAGAGCACGCTTCGATCGCGTTCGGGCCGCCCTGGACGAAGCCCCTTTCGATGCCCTCGTCCTCATTCCCGGGCCCAGCGGCCGCTACGTCAGTGGCGTCGCGCTCCACCACAGCGAGCGACTCAACCTCCTGGTCATCCCGCGGGCCGGCCGCCCCGCGGCGCTCGCCCCAACGCTGGAAGCCCCCGCGTTGGAGGGCCTCGACGTTGCGCTCTATACCTGGCGCGATGAGGAGGGGCCGGACCGGGCGCTTCGCGCCCTGCTTCGCGACCTGAGGCTGGAGGATTCCCGGCTCGGGGTTGAGTCTGGTGAGATGCGCTTTGGAGAGGCCGAACGACTGCGGAGCGTGGCACCTCGGGCCCATCTCGTGCCGGCGGATGCGCTGTTGGCCGCCCTGCGCGTGATCAAAGATGACGCTGAGATTGCCGCCATGCGACAGGCAATCGTGATCACCGAGCGAGCGCTGGCGGCGACCATCGCCTCACTCCGCGCCGGCCAGACTGAGGCCGAAGTCGCGGCGGAGCTCCAGGTCCAACTTCTGCGTGCGGGGAGCCAGGCCAATGCCTTCAGCCCGCTGGTTGTCAGTGGGGCGCGCAGTGCCAATCCTCACTTTGGCCCCAGCAGCAAACGGCTCGAGCCGGGCGACGTCGTTATCCTCGACTGCGGCGCGGTCTGGGATGGCTACGCCGGTGATATCACCCGGTGCGTCGCGTTGGAGCCGGTGCCGGACGAGATCGTCGCCATCTACGATCTCTGCCGCGCCGCCAACGCCGCGGG
>DOUV01000108.1 GCA_003520455.1 Chloroflexota bacterium
GCATGAGGGCGCCATTCGCACGCGCGCGCCTGTCACGGTCTACCGCCGCGATGCCAACGGGCTGCCCGAAGCGCAGGCGCTGCTCGACCAGTGGGATGTGCAGAGCCAGTTGGTGCTGCCCATGGTCGCCGGGGATCGCGTCATCGGCGTGGTGGACTGGACCGATCACGCGCCAGACCGGGTTTTCTCGCCCGACGACATTCGCCTGGCGCAGACGCTGGTTGGGCAAGCGACCATCGCCTTCGACAACGCGCTGTTGTTCCAGCAGCTAGAGAGCCGCGCGCTGGAGCTGGCCGAGGCCAACCGCCTCAAAGACCAGTTCCTCGCGACGATCAGCCACGAGCTGCGCACGCCGATGAACAGCATCATCGGTTTCAGCGAGGCGCTGCTCAACGACCACTGGTGGGCAGTTGTTCGTATGGTCTCCAAGGCTATTCCCATACCGATCCTGGGACTGCTGGCGAGTATCGCTATCACGTTTTTTGCCCCGGGCTTCATCCGCAACAAAATCAAAGCGCAGATCCGTGAGATCGAACGCGACGAACCCGATGTCATCCTGAACGCCGCCGTCAAGGTAGCGCACGATTATTACAACGAGCATGGCGTCGAAGTGGAAAATAGGAAGGGTGATCGCTGGCGGACCTTCGGCGATGACCATCTCAACCGTTCGGCAACGACATGGCAACTGGCCTCCCTGGCGGTGCTCCGCTCCCGCGCCGACGTGACCGAGACTCTCCGAGGAACAGCGCCCGCCGATAGTTTCGAGGCCTGGAACTACGTCCCGGTGCCCCCCACTCGCTTCGACGAGGTCGCGTTGGAGCGAGCGCGCTCGCTGATCATGCGCCGCCGCAACAATCCATTGGCCGACCTCTTTATCCGCAACTTGCCGCTCATCGAGCGTTCGCAGGCTTTCGAAGCCAGAGAGGAGGAGCGCGCCGAGGAGGCCAGGGGGCGGCGCGAGCGCTACCAGCGCTATTTGCGACACATCCGATCCACGCACGGGACCGAAGGCCGGAGCGACAGCGACGACGTGGCCCACGAGATCGTGGCATCGCCCGACGTCTATGCGACCCTGACCCTGCACGAGAAGGCGATCCTGATTCAGGAGATGTTAGCGGGCTTTACCGGCGACGCGGACGAGCGCGCAATCCTGGCCATCTTGGAGGAGGTCCAACGGCGAGGACAACTTCACTCCCTGCTGCGCCTCGTGCCGGTCGCCCGGCTCAAATCCGACCTGCATGGCGCCGAGCATAGCCAACTCTTGTCCATCCTGGCCCGCGAGGGACTCACCGCGGACTAACACGAGATCGAGAACAGCGTTTTTCGCAATGGGACGATACCGGCGTTTCACCTCTTCGAAAACCCAGGCGCACGAGGACCGGGAGCAGGCCGAGCACCCGGGGTCGGTACCCCCACCCCGTGCCCTGGCGACGGATCCCCGGGCCGGCATCCTGGCCCTACAACACACCGCCGGCAACCGGGCGGTGAGCCAGTTGTTGCGGCCGGACGGCAGCCGCTCGGTACCCCAAGGAGACGGTGCGCCGCCGAGCGTGCAAGATGTGTTGCGCTCATCCGGCCGGCCTCTCGACGGTGCGGTCCGCGTGTTCATGGAGTCCCGCTTCAACCACGACTTCAGCCGGGTCCGCGTTCACGCCGACGCCCAGGCGGCCAGGTCGGCGCAGGCGCTGGGCGCCCGGGCCTACACGGTTGGTCAGAACATTGCGTTTGGCGAGGGTCAGTATGCTCCGGAGACAACTGCAGGGCGACAGCTCCTCGCGCACGAGTTGACCCACGTGGTGCAGCAGGGCGGCGTGTCCGCAACGCCAGCTCAGCGAGGGGGTCCGGCTGGCGACTCATCAGCCGCGGCGCCACTGGAGCACGAGGCCAGCGCGGTGGCTCGCGGCATCGAGAACGGCCCGATCCCTGAGGCGCCTGGTCCCCACGCGGCGCCAGGCATGATCCTTCGTGATCAGGACCCCAAGGCGTCGGCTGGAAGCCTCTCCACCTTTACCGTGAAGATCGGGGGCCAGGACAAAGCCTTCGCCATTCAGATCGGGAAACAGCCGGACATCTACAAGGATCGGGTGTCGATTCGATTCGCGAGCCTGCGGGCGGGCATGAAGAACCCACCAATCGCCGATCGGACCATGGTGCTCGCTGTCTCGCCCAAGGCGACCCTCGCCCCGAAGATCATCGATGAATCCGAGATGGAACTACCCGAAGGCGACTCATTCCAGAAGACGATTCACATTTCACTGAACCCCGCAGATCCCGATTCGGCGGCCGTCAGCGTCATCCTTATGTATAGTTCAGGGCGACGCAAGATCCCGGTCATCTCCCCAGACTGGCCGGCTCAACAAGTCGTCTGGAAGAACGTCTTCCTCGAGGATGGGTGGGTGGGCGCGTCGGATGGCCTGCACGAAATCGCTGTCAACTTCCCGGCCGTTCACCCGGCGGAATCACTCTTTGCCGAGGGCACCAGGGAGTTCATCCATCCCAGGCTCGGGCGTGGACGGATCCACCCGAAACGCGGCTTCGTCCCGCTCACCCAGGAGCCGGTCTTCACTGAAGCCTTTGTCGAGGCTGGCAAAGAGACGGTCCGGCTGGGGATTCACCTCATTCCGGTGGTAGGGTCGCTGGTGATGATTGGCGAGGCCCTGGTCGGCAAAGACATCTGGGGCCGGCCGCTGTCGATGACCGAGCGAGCCATCCTCGGGGCGGGCGCCCTCCTGGCAGAGATTGGACCGCTCATTCGCGTGGGTCGCGCCGCCGCAGCCGCAAGCCGCTTGAGCCGGGTGGCCGGCATCAGCGGGATCGAAGCGGTGCGCATGGTCTTCGCGTCGCGTGCCCTGACCGCGACGGACCGGGCGGCCCTCGAAAAATTGGCCGCGAAGGTACGCGCCGGAAAGGCGCTGACCGAGGCGGAGGAGGCGCTGGCAAACCGGCTGATCGGCAAGATGGGCGAAACCGCGCGTGTGAAGGCGGTCCGCGCCGAGGTGGAGGCCGTGACGGGCGCGGCTCGCAAGCCGGGGCGCTTCACCAATCTGGGCAAGACGATCAGCGCAGAGGAACAACGGGTCGGCGAGGCGCTGGCCCGGGACCTCAAGGCGGACGTGGTGCGCCCGCCGGAATCCGTGGTATCGGGCGTTAAGAATCCCGATTACGTCCTGGATGACGCAGTGGCCGAACTGTATTCCCCGACGACGGGCAACGTGGAAAACCTGATTCGAGGAGCCGTGAAAAAGCACAAGCAGGCCGGGACCATGGTGGTTGACCTGACCCGCTCGGCGGTCACACCCGAGGAGTTGCTCGGCGCGGCCGGGCGCTTCTTCGGCCGGCCCGAATTCTCCGACGTCGGTCGTTTGATCGTGGTCCAGGGTGAGAAGGTGGTCGGTCAGGCCCTTCGCCCTGCGGCCGGTTCTGCGGCTCCCACGATTATCCGGGGAACCGCATCGGCCGCGGCGGAGAAGGCCGGCCGTGAGGAGCCTCCTGAGCGGAGAGTTCCACCAACGACGGCAGAAGCGAAGCGCGGAGCGCCAGCCGTCTCGGCCGGCACGCTCTCCACCTTCTTCATCAGTCTTGGAGGCACCGAGAGGGTAGTCGCCTTTCAGATCGGGAAACAGCCCGACTTTCAGAGCAACCGGCTGTCCATTCGGTTTGCGAGCTTGCAGCGGGAGTTCAGGAATCCTGATATCGCCGAGCGGACAATGGTTCTCGCGGTCTCACCCACCGTTGCGCTCTCTCCGAGGATCGTCGAAGAATCCGAGGTGGGGGATTCATCCAGAAAGTTGATCCGCGTGAGCCTGAATGGCAAGAAGAGCGGCACATCTGAGGTCAGGATTGCGGTCGCGAAGCTGGCCGACAAGATCTACGTGCATGCGACGGATGGGACGAATTCGATAACCATCAATTTCCCGAGAGGGGGGTGATGCGCGAGGACCGTGGGAGGTCTCACACCCTCTTCCCGCCAATCGGCGGGTTCAGCCACCGTCACACAGAAGCACGCACCCGGCCGAGCGACAATCAGGAGGAAACCCATGAAACACGTTGGAGATCGACTCGAGAACCTGCAAGAAGAGCTGCGTCGCAATGTGGATCAGCTGACCTCCCAATGGGAGCAACTCAGCAATACCAGTGACGAGGTCGCCGACAGAATCTCATCGCTCGAGCGGTTCATCAAGCGCGATCTTGCCAAAGCGGAGAAAGCACTCCAGCCGAAGGGGCAGGGGCGCCAGGCGGCCATCAAAGCGCAGTTGGAAGCTGGCGCCGAGCCACAGCCGGGCCCAACGACCCCGGAAACCGGGCAACCAGTAGCAACTCCAGTGACGAGCCATGTTCCAAGATCTTGACGCCACCCTCCAAGCGATGCTCAACGATCCGGCCGCGCCCACCGAGCTGCGCAATGCCGATGTGAGCTTCGAGACGCCGGACAAGAACTTCACGCCCGCGCAGGTGACGGTGAACCTCTTCCTGTACGAGGTGAAGGAGAACCGTGAGCTACGAGACCCGGTGCCGATCTTTGAACGGGTCGGCGGCATTCTTGTCCGCCGCCCGCCGCCGCTGCGCGTCGACTGCTCCTACGTTGTGACGGCGTGGTCGAACCAGGTGGGCGCGGCCAAGACGGCCGAGGAGCATCTCCTGCTGAGCCAGACGCTCGCCTGGCTGAGCCGCTTTCCCACGATCCCGGCGGCGTACTTTCAGGGATCGATGGTGGACCAACCGTTCCCACCGCCGCTGTGGATCGCCCAGATGGATGCGAACAAGAATTCCGTCGGCGAGTTCTGGAGCGCCTTGGGGATCTCGCCCAAGTCGGCCTTTTACGTGACAGCGACGATCGCGATGGACCTGGACATCCAGGTGGAAGCCGGACCGCCGGTCGTCACGAAGGAGCTCATCCTGAAAGACAAGGAGGTGCCCGGGGCGGAAGAGCGGGTGTACCAGATCGGAGGAACCGTCCGAGATGCCGGCACGCTCACCCCCATCACCGATGCCCAGGTAACGCTTGTGGAAATGGGACGGACCGCGGTCACCGGCGAGGCAGGCCAGTTCACCTTCCTCGGGTTGGGAGCTGGGAACTACACTCTCCGGACAACCGCAAGTGGATTCACGACCACGGACACGGCCATCGTGGTCCCCGCTACCGCCCTGAACGCATACGACGTTAATCTGACGCCGTAACTTCTTTAAACATGGGGGCGGCAGGGATGTGGTGCGCGCTTCGCCGCGCCCCCCTCACCCCGGATTATCGAGAAAGGGAGGATCCAGATGCCACAGTATCTCTCACCAGGTGTCTACGTCGAGGAGGTCCCCGGCACGCCCCCGATCGTTGGGGTGGGGACGAGCACAGCGGCATTTATCGGTGTGGTGGACACGACCCTGACAAACCCTGACGGCTCGGCCTTCGAGATGCCGCTGCTGCCGGGCAGCGACACGGACCGGTACACCCTCGCCCCGACCAACGAGGCCCGGCTCGTCACGAATTGGGGGCAGTTCATGAACCAGTTCGGCGATTTCCACACGGCCAACAGCACCCTGGCCCACGCCGTCTACGGCTTCTTCAACAACGGCGGCACGCGCTGTTGGGTCGTCCGCGTCGACGACCTCACCAATGCCGGGGATGTTGGGGCAGCGCTGGATGCGCTGGAGGCCATCGATGAGGTCGCCATCGTCGTGGCGCCGGGGGCCCTCGACGATGCCGTGCAACTCGCGGTCATCGAGCACTGCGAGAACCTGAAGGACCGCTTCGCGATCATCGACGGCCAGCGCACCACCACCATCGACGTTGCGAGTATTCAGGGCGGGGTTCGGGACAGCGACTACGCCGCGCTCTACTTCCCCTGGATCCAGGTCTTCGACCCGGTGACCGACGGCAACATCTTCGTTCCGCCAGGTGGCCACATGGCCGGGATCTACGCCCGCGTCGACCAGGAACGCGGAGTCCACAAGGCGCCGGCCAATGTGATCGTGCGGGGGGCGCTGGGCCTGGAATATTTGGTTACCAAGAACGAGCAGGACGGCCTGAATCCCGACGGCATCAACGTCATCCGCAAGTTCAACGACACGATCAAGGTCTGGGGAGCGCGAACCCTGGGCGGGGATGACAACGGTGAGTTCAAGTACATCAACGTCCGGCGACTGATGAATTTTTTGCGCGAGTCGCTCGATGAGGGTACCCAGTTCGTGGTCTTCGAGCCCAACAGCCCGGCCCTCTGGGAGCGCATCAAGCGATCCGTGCGGGCCTTCCTGACCAATGTCTGGCGCGACGGGGCGCTGTTCGGCAACACGCCGGAGGAAGGCTTCTACGTCAAGTGCGACGAGAGCACCAACCCGCCCGAGGTGCGCGAGTTGGGGCAGGTCATCACTGAGATCGGCGTGGCCATCGTCAAACCGGCGGAGTTCGTGATCTTCCGGATCTCTCAAATCACGCTTCCGAGTGCATAAGACACCACGTGTCAACGTGATGCGTGATGCGTGAACGGATCTTTCCACGCATCAGGCTTCACCAATTGAACCAGCACAAACAACGTCAATTTGAGGAAAAGGAGTCACTCATGGCAACAGGACAACGTGTCGATCCCTACCGCAATTTCAACTTCTTGGTTGAGATCGACGGCATCACCCAGGCCGGCTTCTCCGACGCCTCGGGCTTCGGGGCCAGTACCGACCCCATCGAGTACCGCGAGGGCGGGGAGACCAAGGCCGTGCGCAAGCTCCCCGGCATCACCAAGTGGAACAACATCACCCTCAAGTGGGGACTGACCGACTCGCGCGAGCTCTTCGACTGGTACCAGGACATCGTCAACGGCAAGATCGAGCGCAAGAACGGCAGCATCATCGTCCTTGATCTAGAGGGCAACGAGACAGTGCGCTGGAATTTCTACGAGGCCTGGCCGACCAAGTGGGACGGCCCCGACTACACCGCGAAAGGCAACGATGTTGCTATCGAGACGCTTGAGCTCGCCACCGAACGGGTTGAAAGGGCTTAGCGATGATCCAGACTGAGTATGAATTCAAACTGCCCATCGGGTATCAGGACGAGTACGGAACGCTGCACCGGGATGGCATCATGCGCCTGGCGACGGCTGCCGACGAGATCCTCCCCTTGAGAGACCCGCGGGTCCAGAGCAACGAGGCCTACCTGATCATCATCCTGCTCTCGCGGGTGATCACCAGGTTGGGCACGGTGGGGCACATCAATCCCAAGGTGATCGAGGGGCTCTACGCCGCCGATCTGGCTTACCTGCAGGAGTTCTACAACCGGATCAACCGCAACGGCAAGGCGACTGTTCCTGCCGCCTGCCCCAAGTGCGCCCACGAGTTTGAGTTGGAGCTGAACGGCGTGGGGGGGTACTAGGCTACCCCCTCAAGGCGCTGTACGAGGAGGTAGCCTTTGTGGCCTATCACTTCCACTGGCCGCCGGAGGCACTCCTAAACCTGGAACATGCCGAGCGGAGGCGCTGGGTGGAGGAGATCTCGGCCATCAATCAGCGCACCAACGAAGGATTCGCACCATGAGCACGATGTTGCAGGAAGTCCTGCGCTGGCGACGACCCGCCCGTCCTTGCCCTGCGGCCGGCCGTTGGGCCGCCTGGTCCCGCTCCCTGAGCGAGCGGCACGGACGGATCGCGGGGTCTCACCGGCGACTCGCCTTGACACTGGTTCAACCCCTGGGCCTGATGCTGCTCCACTCGCAGCGCTGGGAGCACGTCGCGTGGACTCTCAGCCCCCGGATCAACCTCGCGCTCGGGCCGGTGCTTCACCAGACCGGCTGGCATCGAATCACCCTCCGGCCGCCCGACCAGACGCTGATCGGGGCCTCACCGGTCAGGCGCGTGCTCGTTCAGCGTCTGGTAGACAGGCGGCTCGCGGGGCAGAACCAGCCGGACATGCGTCTCCTGGCGCCAGCGCACGAAATCGGTGTCGTTTCGACCACCCGGCGGCGCCTCGCACTTGGGCCCCCCAGAGAGACGCAACCGTCACCGGTGCAGCGCGTCTTTGCCCGCCTCAAGCCACGCGAGACAGTGGTGCAGGCGAGCCAGAGCCAGATCGCGCGAGCGAGCCGGGCGCTCGTGCGGCGCGCCGTCCACGAGCGGCAGCGCCTCGAAACGAGGGTTCCGGTGCGGGTTGTGGCGCGGGAACAGAAGCGCCTAAGCCTGGAG
>DOUV01000953.1 GCA_003520455.1 Chloroflexota bacterium
AATCCCGGGGGGGAGGCCGAAGGCGCCGGCGGCCTCCCGGCTCAGCGCGCCGGCAACGGCCGTCGATGGCTGCACCGGTGGGAGCTGTGCGGCGTCGACGCCCAACGCCGCCAATAGCAGTGGCGACCAATCGCGGCGGTGCACATCGAGGAGGAGGGTGCTCGATCCATCGCTCGGATCCGTCGCGTAGGTGCCGGTGAGACGCCAGCGAACGTAATCTTTGGGTAGCAACACCATCTCGACCCGGCGCCAGAGGTCCGGCTGCTCCTGCTGCACCCAGCGAATCGTGGCCGCCTGGAAACCGGTGGCGACCGGGCTGCCGGTGATCTCGATCAGTCGCCCGGCGCCAATGAGGGCGGTGATCTCCTGGACCTGAGGCCGGCTGCGCTGATCGGGCCAGATCACCGCGGGCGCGAAGAGCTGGCCCTGCGGGCCGAGGAGGACGGTCCCGTGCATCTGGCCGGAGAAACCGATGGCGGCGACATTCGCGGGCCCGGCCGCGCTTGCCAGCGCCTGGCGCACTGCGAGCGTGGTGGCCTGCCACCATTCCTCGGGGTTCTGCTCAGCCTGATTCGGGTGGGGGTGGGAGATCGCATACTCGGCACTGCCACGGCCGATGATCTGACCGGTCTCATCGACCAGCAAGACCTTCACCGAGGAGGTACCGAGATCGATGCCGAGGAGGCGGGACATAGGCGATCGGCTCAGGCGAACACTTCGGCCATGTGGCAGGCGACGCCCGGCAACGGCTCGCGGGGCACGAGGGTGGCGGCGCTCCAGGTGTGCACCAGGCCAGCGAGCGTGGGAGGGATCATCGTGCGGCTGCGCGCGGAGACCACCCAGACGAGCCGGGTGACGGCGGCGGGGGAATCGCGAACCTTGCCCTGTACGCCCGTGACCCTCTCACCCGGCGCGCCCACCTCGCCGGCCAGGTCGGGGGCGAGATCCCAGGCGCCGGTGGGGTAAGCCACCTCGCGCCGCGTGTCGCTCGCTGCGATAGGCCAGAGGGCCTCGGCGGCGATGAGGGTGGTGAGTGTTGCGCTCATGATCGTCTTTTTTCCATCGCCAGGTTCCGGTGAAGCAACCGCTCGTTGCACTGGTGCAAGCTTACTTCAGAAGAGGTCGAGAGGCAACAGGTTGCGCCGGCGCGGCTCTCCGGGCCTGAGTTGATCGCGCTTCCCGCGAGCCATCAGAGCCGGCAGGATCGCCAGGGAATTGACTGTGGGGCGTAACACGACGAATGTCGAAGCGTCAAGGTAAGAGACGTTGGTGTGCTGTTTCCCGGCCCGTCCGGATACGGCGCAACTCCCGAGTGAACGATAATGTCTATTCCCCGCTCTCGGGCTGACGAGGTCGTCTCGCATTTGAGAGCTTTTCAGCCCGGGGGTGTGATGGAGGATTATGTGACATGACCCGGCAAGTCGTGCAGCGCCTGCTGCTCGGCCTCGCACTGGTCGCGCTGCCGCTGATGGTGGGGGCAGGCCGGCCGCTGGCAACTCACCCGAACCATGGTGGTGACCCGGTGGCCCTCGACCCGACGGGCGGCCTGCCCGCCTCGGCGATCGAGCATGAGGTGGTGTGGCGGACCAACCTTGAACGTGAGCGGGCCGGTGTGCCACCGCTCAAGCTCGAGCCACTGCTGACGGCCGCCGCTCGCGGCCACAGCCAGGACATGGCGGATAACGACTTCTTCAGCCACACCGGCTCGGATGGATCGACGCCCTGGGACCGGATCGAGCGGGCGGGCTACACCGGTTGGTCGGCGCTCGCCGAGAACATTGCGGCTGGCTACGACTCGCCCGGCGCGGTGGTGGCCGGCTGGATGGGAAGCAAGGGCCACCGGGAGAATCTCCTCAATCCGGCGTACCGTGAAGTAGGCGTTGGCTATTCGTACCTGGCGAATGACCAGGGGAGTGTGAACTACAGCCACTACTGGACGCAGGATTTCGGGGCACGTTTCGACGTCTACCCGGTGGTGATTGAAGACGAGCAAATCAGTGTGACCCGGCGCACGGTGGACCTCTACGGCTACGGCAGCGGTTGGGCGCAGGAGATGCGCCTCAGCAACGATGGTGGGACCTGGAGCAGCTGGCAGCCCTATCAAGAGCGCCTCACCTGGACGCTGAGCGATGGGAACGGGCTGAAGAGCGTCTTCGTCGAGCTCCGCCAGGGCTCGACGGTCACACAAGCCCGCGACGAGGTGGTGCTAGAGGCTCCCTGCCAGTTGCCGCTCGATCTCAACGCCGATGGTCGGGTGGACGCTCAAGACGTCGCGATCGTCGTGGCCGCCTGGCACCAGAGCGCCCCGGCCGGCGACGAACGCGACGCCAATCGCGATGGACGGATCAACATTCTCGATATTTCGGAGGTAGCAAGCGAGTGGAATACGAGCTGCCCATGAGCAGGGCGGCTCGATTGTTCAGGTGCGTCGCACCTGAGTGCTGTGGGAAGGTGGAGGCGCGGTGGGGCTGGTCTGAGGAAGAAGGTGCGTCGCACCCTGGGCTGAGGAGGGAGGTGCGGCGCACCGTGAGCCCCGACGACCGGTGAGCGGACCGGCTCATTAGGGGCCAGGGTGAGCGGCGATGGGGAGCCACAGGCGTTGCTCCAGGGCGGGCAGCCGCGCCGTCACGAGCGTTCCGGCCTCGGGCTGCGAGACGAAGAGCTCGAAGTTTTCGACCTTATCGACACCGCGCGCCTCAAACTCGTAGCGCCCGTTTTCTCGGGCGACAAATGTGGCGCTCGTGGCGGGGGTGCGCTGCCAGAAGATCCAGGGGCCGCCGTTGAAGCGATACTGTACATCGTACAATTCGATTCCCGATCCGCCGGAGGAGTCACTCCCCGACCAGCTCACCGTAAAACTCGAGGCCTTCGTCGTCGCCGGCAATGGGTCTACGGAGACAATGGGCGCGACGAGGTCCACGATGGTTGTCGTCGGGGCGCTCGGCACGCCGTAGAAGCGGCTGGGTGGCCAGTAGCGGGGGTCCTGCCCCGTGGGCTGCCAGCTTCGGGGGGAGACCCGGAGGGTCACGCGCTCGCCATTTGCGACCTCGAGCGTGTAGCTGTGCGTGCGCAGCTCCTTCGCGACTGTAGACCAGGTGCCATCGGCAAGCTGGCGCTGCACATCGAAAAAGAGGGCAAAATTGCCCAGGCTGCTCAGGCTCTGCGGCATCACCTCCTGCCAATGCAGGGTGACCGGCGATCGACTGTAGACCGGTAGTGGCTCTACGATTGCCTGGGGGGCAGGCTGCAGGTTGAAGCCGTCGAGAATGACGGTGGTTGCGCTCTGCTCCCACTTGCTGAGGAGACGCACGAAGAGGGTGATGCGCCCGGCGCGGGCCACGCTCGCGGCGCGTAGATTGATAAACGCGTAGTTCTCATACGTGTTCTCGCCCCACTCGACGCTGGCGGCCTGCGGATCGGTGCCGCCGGTGGGATCGATCCCGACCCAGGCGCCAAGCGAGTAGGGATCGGGCGGGATCGTTTGGCCGCCATGGTTGTCGGGCCAGGCGGAGCCGCCGAAGAGCAGCAGCACCCAGCCCGTGAGGCTGTAGGGTTGGCCGGGCGCGACGCCCTCGATCGTTTGGAAGTAGACGGTCTCGAAGGGCAATCCCCTGGGGTAGTAATCCTCTGCGGCGATCAAGACCGAGTCGCTACCGTCGATCTTTTCCACCCAACCGCCGTCGGCGAAGTGCTGCGTCGACCAGAGAGTGGGATTGCCGGACAGGTTGACGGCCTGCCAGCCGTCGGGGACCTCGCCGGTGATGCCGGCCTGGCGGTGAAAGCCTTCCTCAAAGCTCCCATTGTGCAGCAGGCCGGTGGCCAGGAGGGGCCGGCCAGGGAGAAGCGAAAGTACCACCACTGCGGCAGAAAAACCGAACGCGAGTAAACGCCGGAACACGTACCCCTCTTTCCAGACGGAGCGGAATATCGAATGCCACTGCCGGTCGCCGCCCGCATCTCGTCGTCGAGGCCAGGAGTCGTGGTACGGGGAGACGCTTGACCGATGCTGCGGTCAGCCCGCCAACAAAGAGGACGGCTGTTGGTGGAAAAGGTGACGGTTGGAGGGGGAGCACCGCCTGCGGTGGCAGAGCTGCGCTCGCCGCTGGGGCAGGGGCAAGAGGCGGCTGGAGCGCCGGTCAAGTCATCCTGTGGGGGGTGAGAGAAGAGTTCCGAAGTCTGGTACGCAGCCGGTCCCCGCCTCGATCGCGCTCGTCGGAGCGCGCTGTGGGCCAGCCCGATCCCAACCAGACGCCGGAAGTCTGGCGCTTTGACCGGTGCGCTAGAGCGCCGGTCAAGTAATCCCGCGGGGGAGGGAAAAGACTTCCGAAGTCTTGTTCGCAGCCGGTGCTCGCCTCTCTCACTGCCGTCGGAGCGCGCTGTGGGCAAGCACGGTCGCTCCCAGACTTCGGAAGTCTGAGTACTTGACCGGTGCGCTAGAGCTTGATGAGGCCTCGCTGTACGGCGGTCGCAACCGCTTCTGTCCGGTTGCTCGAGTCGAGCTTGCTGAGGATGCTGGAAACGTGGAATTTGACGGTGCGCTCGGTGATGAAGAGCAGCTCGGCGATCTCTTTGTTTTGAAGCCCGCGGGCCAGGAGCTGCAAGACCTCGAGCTCGCGCTCGGTGAACTTCTCGGGCTGGTCGGGCTGGGAGTGGCGACTGCCCTCGGCCATTTGCTTGAGGAGCTTGCTGGCGACAACTGGCTGGAGCAACGAGCCACCACCGTGCACGATTCGCACGGCCCGGGCGATCTCCTCACGCGGCACGCCTTTGAGGAGGTATCCTTGCGCGCCGGCCTGTACCGCCGCCAGGATGCGCTCATCCGTATCGAAGGCGGTGAAGACGATGACCTTGACAGTGGGATCTTCCGCGTGCAGCGCGCGGAGTGCCTCGACGCCATCCATGCCCGGCATCTCGAGGTCCATCAAGATGACATCCGGCTCGAGGGCGCGCGCGCGCTCGACCGCCTCGCGGCCGGTGCCGGCCTCGCCAACGACCATGAGATCAGGTTCGGCCTCGAGCACGCCCACGAGGCCATCCCGGACGATAGGATGGTCGTCGGCGATCAGAATTCGAATGATGTCACCCACCGGCATGGGGTTTCTCGGCTTTGGCTTTTCGGCTCAAGCAGATCTTGCTCCCCGACATCTCCTAAAGGGAACGCTCATATCGGAGTCCCGCGCGCGACCACGCCTGTCCGAGAGCACGCCGACGTGATACGTGATGTGTGATGCGTGACAGAATCACTCACGCATCACGCGCCGCCCTTCCGAGGATGCCGTGGCGGGGCACGCTCTTCCATATGAGCGAGAGGAATAAACTTTCGGCCACGAATGGCACGAATTGAGACGAAAAGGAAAAAGGATTTGGGTAATTCGTGGCAAGAACAAAATACTCAAGTAATGGCGTCGGGTAATGAGATGCAGATTGGGATTGGATTGTGTACCGAGAAGATAGTCCACATGCGCAGAATCCCAAAATCGGAGATCTGTGCCTGAGGGAGGCGGGGGCAGGGCCCTCGCCTCTCCGGGAGACGCTCACGGCCGGCGGGCGGGCGGGGCGCGGCGGGAGAACTCCGCCACCAGCTCCGCGAACACGCGCAGGCCCCATCCCAGG
>DOUV01000162.1:0-483 GCA_003520455.1 Chloroflexota bacterium
CAGTGTCGCCGTGAGCAGTGCGCTCGACCGTGGCACCACCGTGACGCTCACCTGGCCGCTATGGCCCGAAGCGGCCGCGGCCGGGCAGACCTGAGCGTACGCCGCGTCCCCCTCTCCCGCCACAACCGACCAGGTGCTCGCACCGTCGGCCTCGCAATCCCTCTCCTGCTCGGCCCGCGCGCCGAAGCGCCTCGTGCTCTACGCGGACGCCAACCACGGGCTCGACAACATCGGCGCGAAGGTCCACCCGGCAGTCCGTGGGTGGATCCCGGACCGGATGGGCGAGGAGCCTGCGCAACCCTCACCACCGCCGCCCCGCGGTTGAGATCTTGTCGCCCCGCCGGCCGATGAGGCCGCGCAGGAACGATCAGTGGTGGGTGACCCGTTGGCGCCCCTGGCAGCTGCACTCTGGTCCCAGATCAGCCTGACTCACTCTTCCATGACAATCAGTGGAGCCCTGGCGCGCCGGTCACGTCCTCAGAC
>DOUV01000162.1:569-3137 GCA_003520455.1 Chloroflexota bacterium
CGGGCACCGGCCGCGAACCAGACTTCGGAAGTCTTTTCCCTCCCCCCGCGGGATTCCTTGACCGGCGCGCTAGCAAGCTTTTTGGGTATTGATTTTCCTGGCGAATATTGATATAGTTCGTGTATGATGTCAGACATCGTTCCTCTCGAGTGGACAATGCAGCGGCGGCGAGAGAAGCCGCTACCGTACCTGGTTGCCCAGTATCTCCGCGAGGCAGTCCGGCAGGGAAAACTCCGGCCCGGCCAGCGGTTGCCCGGCGAGTACCAGTTGGCAGAGCAGTTCAACGTCAGCCGTGCGACGTTGCGAGCGGCGATTCAGATGCTCCTCGCGCACGGGGTGCTCGAGCGACGCCATGGAGTCGGCACGTTCGTCACCGATAGCTCGCTGCTCAGCATTGAAGAGGGTCTCGAGTCACTCGTCTCTACCACGGAGATCATTCGCCAACATGGCTATGAGCCGGGTACCTCGCAAATCCGCTCCGAAATCATCCCCGCCTCGTCACAGCTCAGCGAGATCCTGAAAGTTCCCACTGAAACTCCACTGCTCCATCTGTCGCGTACCCGTACTGCAAATCAAAAGCCCGTGATCCAATCGGAAGAGTATCTTCCGACGTCATTCCTCAATTTCGAAACGTCGCCACCCAGACCGGGCGATTGGTCCCTTTATGAGCTTCTGAAGAGCACAGGCGCTCCGGTCGTTTCGGCCGTGTGCAAAGTGACAGCCGTCGCTGCGGACGGCAATCTGTCGCAGGAACTCAAAGTCCCACTGCATTACCCCCTACTCTTGCTGAGGCAAATTCATTATTCTGCCGAACATGTTCCTGTCTTGTACTGTGAAAATTATCATAACAGCTCGATGATAGAGTTTCAGGTCCTAAGGCACAGCTAATACGACGACCTCCACTGACACCACAAGGTTACCAAACCACATAAAGAAATCCGGGCTTGGCTGCTCCGTTCTTCGGATCTTTGACGGAGAGGATATGGCGTTGACACCATGGCTGGATAGGCTCAGATCGCAAATGAGAAGCCCTAAGCTCATTTGGGGAGGACTTGCGGGCGGATTGTGGGGGCTTCTGGCGGCTGGGGGTGCAACACCACGTGGACGGGTGGTATACGACCCAAGCCGCCAGATTGTTGAGATCATTCGTGGTGATCTCCCTGAGCCTGTAACGATTCCGGCTGCCACATTTGTTCGAGTTTACATCAGCAATCTGCTTCAGGTTGCGCTCACGTTCTTCGTGCTCTGTTTCATTGCTGGCTGGGTCACCTGGCAGCACACCCGGGTTCAACCACGTGGGCTACAGCAGCCGCCACTCCGCACCGGCGTCGCGCTGTTCACTGTCGTTTTTTTATTTGCTGGTCTGGCGATGGTGCTGCTTTTCCAGGCATTCCATCTGGCCGAATGGTTCCGCGACCTTGACGCATTTTCGGCCATCGTCGTCACCGGTTTCATTGCATTGCTCCTGCCACTCTACGACGGCTTTGGCCTGTTCTTCTTATGGCTGCGCCGGTTAGAGTCAATTCGTGCACCGGACTGGGAGACCCACTTTCCGCCGCCGCGCGATATTATCCGTCCCTTCGTCGGCAGGATACTCTCGGTGTTCTCTCGGAGGCCAAACGCGGGAAGAGAAACTGATATTCTCTCTCGTCCGATTGTTGGCGAGGCAGAGAACGGAGAGTTCGCCGGTGGGAAAGGAGGAAACACCATCGAATAAGAGTTTTGGCATCGAATCGACTGTTTCGGCATTCATCTGGTCATCATGGTGCTTCCTCTCGGGATGCACCCCTTTGCCAAGGAGATCAACATGCAAATCGACTTTCTCGCGAATGTCTTCGGTCAAGGTCCTCTCCACCCGGTGTTGATCGGCCTCGCACTACTCGGCATGTTGCTCGCCGTCGCCATCTGGATTATGGAGTTCTCCGGTTGGACTATCACCCGGAACGGTTTCGTGCGCAACAATGTGCCGTGGAATGCGACCTCCATTGCTCTCATCGCCATCTCTGCTGCAATCTATATCGCTGGCCGTCCTATCCAGCTTCAGTTCATCCCGGGAATCGGTGGATTCAATCCTACGATGTCCCTCGCACCGATCTTCTCCGTGCTGTTCGGGCTTCCTGGTGCCATCGGGGTGACCTTCTCCATGCCCATTGGCGACGCCATCTCTGGAGCGCTCACCTTAGGCTCGGTTGCAGGATTCTTGTCACACACCTTCGTCACGTGGCTGCCGTACAAGATGGTGCGCGAGCCTAACTTCAAGGTTCCAACTGCCGTCGTCAGTTACTACTTCTGGGCCATCATTGTGGGGCCGATCATTCATTCGATCGTGATTCCCGGCTGGCTCGATTTCACCCATGTTCTACCCCCTGCGGTTGCCTGGGGTGCCGTGACGCCGGCCATCCTGCTTAACCACGGCCTGACTGCAGTCGTCGTCGCTCCGATTTTGATGGTGATCCTCTACCCTGTGGTCAAGGCGCGGGGCCTTTACTGGCACGACCGTTACCAGCCCGGCGCGGAAGCGAGCCCCGGCACCGTCCAGGTGCGAACCTCGTGAGATTGGCGTGGGGG
>DOUV01000162.1:3181-18634 GCA_003520455.1 Chloroflexota bacterium
CTCGCCCCACGCCGCGCCCGTTGACCGAATCCCCAGCCCTGTCTCAGCCGGAGCGGTCAGCACTCGGGACGCCCGCCTCGGAGTCCTGAGTTCCCGGCCGCTTCGCTGCGAATGGCACACTGCGGATACCGAACGGTAACCAAAGGAGACCGTGGCGTGAGAGACGAGCCTGATGAAGAGCCAATCGTCCTGGTCCAAAATCTCTTCTTTCAGTATCCGGTTGCGCCTGAGCCTGCACTCGGCGGCATCAGCTTTTCGATCCGTCGGGGCGAGTTCATTGGCATCACGGGTCCTTCCGGCGCCGGCAAGACGACGCTTGCGCTCTGTCTGCGCGGACTGATTCCCCATGCAGTGACCGGCAAGATGCAAGGTCAAGTCACGGTTTGCGGTATGGACACCCGGCAGAACTCGGCTGCTCAAATCGGGCAACGAGTGGGCCTCGTCTTTCAAGACCCTGAAGCTCAGATCATCGGCTTGACGGTTGCCGAGGACCTCGCCTTTGGACCGGAGAACTACGAGTGGTCGCGCGAACAGATCCTCAAGCGGATCCCCGAACTGCTTCAGCTCGTACGACTCGACGGGTTTCAAGAGCGAGAGACCTACAGCCTTTCGGGCGGTCAGAAGCAGCGTGTCGCGATTGCGAGCGCCCTGATGATGACGCCAGAACTCTTAATTCTGGATGAGCCGACCTCGGAGCTGGACCCAATCGGCAAGGAAGAGGTCTTCGATGCGGTCCGCCGTCTCCGCGACGAGCACAACGTCACGATTGTCATGATCGAGCATGCGGTTGAGCAACTGGCGGAATTCGCCGACCGAATCATCGTGATGGACGGGGGTTCGATCGTGGCCGTCGCCCCTCCCCGCGAGCTTTTCCGAAACCTCGAGCTGTTTCACCGCACAGGCGGCGAGCGACTTCCCCAGGTAGCTGAGTTGCTGTTTGCCCTGGAGCAGAGAGGCATGCTCACGCCTGACCGCTTCACTCCCCGTGAAGGCGAAGCGGTGGCAGTCCTCAACGAGTTATTAGGAGCACCAGATGCGTAAGGCGAATGGAGCGATCATTCAGGTCTGCAGTGTCTCTTTCTGGTACGGGACAGACAAGACACCGGTACTCGAACAGGTGAGCCTGGAGATCGAGCGTGGTGAGTTTGTTGCTTTCATCGGCCAGAACGGGGCCGGCAAAACGACCTTAGCCAAGCTCTTCAACGGCATCTTACTGCCCTCGGACGGCTCTGTCCTGGTCGAGGGGCGCAACACGCGCGAGGCCGGGCTCGAGGCGCTGGCTCGCATTGTCGGGTATTGTTACCAGAACCCCGACCATCAGATCTTCTCTCGGACCGTCAAAGACGAAATCGCCTTTGGTCCGCGGAACCTTGGCATGACGTCTGAGCAGGTGGAACAGGCAGTTGCCCAGGCGCTCCGCCTCGTTGAGATGGAACAGCTTGCATCCAGCCCGCCATTCCTGCTTGGACGGGGCCAGCGCCAAAAACTCGCCGTGGCTTCGATCCTTGCAATGGGCTCACCGGTTCTCGTGGTGGACGAGCCGACCACCGGGCTGGATCTGCGTGGAACGCGCAGCATCATGAATCTGCTCAACCAGTGGAACCAGGATGGACGCACAATTGTGATCATAACACACGATATGAATATCGTTGCCGAGTACGCCCAGCGAGTCGTGGTCATGGCGAGCGGCAAGATCCTGGCTGATGGCCCGACGCGCGAGGTGCTCTCCGACGAAGCGACTCTGGCTCAGGCCTTCCTCAAAGCACCGCAGATCACGCGTGTGGCCCAGCAACTCGATCCCCGTTTCGGCTTACGGCGGGACATTCTGACAGTGGAGGAGATGCTGCGTGAGATCACGCAGCGCGTGAAAGTAAGCCCTTGACTTGCACCAGGAGGCTGCGATGCCCGTCGGTTACAGCATCTATGTCGATCGTCCTTCAACGCTCCACCAGCGAATTGATCCGCGCACCAAACTCGCATTGCTTTTCACTATGTTTGTCCTGGCGCTGATTTTCAATCATCCCCTCCCGCTGGCGCTCCTCCTTGCCGGCGTTATCGGTGCCGGCATCTGGGCTCAGCTGTCATTGCGCCAGCTGCTGCCCTTTCTCCTGCCCGCAACCTGGTTTCTGATCCTCGGCATCGTCATCTGGCCGTTTTACATTCATCAGGGACGCCCCCTCTTCACCATTTTGGGCAGCACAATTACGCTGGATGGCATCCTGTTCGGTTTGGCAATGGGACTTCGCGTGGCGTTGATGGTAGCCGCAGCCGGTGTCTGGATGATGACGACTTCCCCCCAGAAGATGACGCTTGGGCTGCTCAAGATGGGCATGCCGTATAAAGCAGGGCTGGCCATGTCGACGGCAATCCGCTTCATCCCTCTGATCAATGCTGAGCGCACCACCATCGTAGAAGCTCAACGCGCGCGCGGCTTACGCCTGGAACGGGGCAATCCCCTGGCGCGGGCCGGCAAGTCCGTTGCCGTGATCGGACCGATGTTTCTGCGGGCGATCGATCTCGCGCAGGCGCTGGCTGTCGCACTGGACGCGCGCGGGTTTGGCGCCAGGCCGCAGCGATCGAGCATTTTCACGATCGAGATCACACTAACCGATCGATTGATCATGTTCGCCTGCCTGGCGGCCGTGATCGTCGGGCTTGTTCTGCGCCTATTCGGCATTGGCGTGATCGTGAAGGGGTACCTCTAGCGCATGGCCGAACTGTACACCCTGGGGAACTTCACGATTGACGACATCGTGTTGCATGACGGCCGAACATGGATCGATCAGGCCGGCGGTAACGTCCTCTATTCGGCGCTGGGCGCCAAGATCTGGCTCTCGGAGGTGGGAATCATCGCGCGAATCGGCAACGACCTGCCCGAGCGCTACCTGGACATGCTGGCAACGTTCGACCTCGAACTCGTCCTGACCCACCTGCCGCGGCCGAATCTACACGACTGGGCCTTGTACGAGCCGGATGGGAGCCGCCAGTTCATCAATCATCGCCGCTCGGGCGACAACGACGAGATGTCGATTCGCGCCGCCGAGATCCTCCCGGTCCAGCGCACTGGACAGGCCTACCACATCGCGCCGATGCCAACTCTACGGCAAAGGGAACTCGTGCATGCCCTGAAGCGCCCAGACAATCTGGTCGCCCTCGATCCTCACGAGCTCTTTCTCGAAGGCTTTGAAAATCTTCTGTGGGAGACGCTCCGGCACGTCGATTTCTTCTTGCCGAGCCGTGAGGAGGCGCGCCGCCTGATCGGGAGCGACGTCCCGGAGCGCGCGGTCAAGGAGTTCGCTCGCTGCGGCCCACGGGTGACGGTCGTGAAATTGGATACTGAGGGATCCCTGGTTTACGAAGCCGCGGGCGATCGTCTCACGCATGTGCCGATCTACGCAGCGAAGGCCGTTGACGTGACCGGGGCAGGTGATGCGTATTGCGGCGGGTTCCTCGCCGGTTATCTGCTCCACGGGGATCCGGTTGAAGCGGCTTGCCACGGGACTGTCTCAGCTTCCTATGTCGTGGAAAGCCTGGGAGCCCTCCATGTGCGCCGGCCCTCGCGCGGCGAGGCGGAGGCGCGGGTGGCATCGGTCCGAGAGAGGACCACAGCAATGACTGCTTTCACTCCGAAGACCGAAAGGGTGCAATGAAGGCATGGACATGAAAAACCTGACGCTTCAATGGGACAACATGCGGGCTGGTATCGACGCTCAGGTACCTTTCGTACGGGATGGGGCGCGAGCCTGTTACCAGCAGGTGAAAGAGGAACTACGGGATCTCAAGACGCCGAGCCGCGTCTACCTGGTCGGCTGCGGCGACTCGTGGTATAGCGGAATGGCAACGCGGTTGGCGTTTGAAGAGTGGGCCGGACGGCCAACCGAGGCCCTGCAAGCAATGGAGTTTTCACGCTACCTGGTCCGCTACGCTCCCTCGGATAGCTGGGTGATCGCCACCTCGAATTCAGGCCGCGTCTCACGGACGATCGAATGCGTCAAGCGCGCGCGGGGCGAGGGCCTCACGACCATTGGGCTGACCAGCGCGCTTGACAGCCCGCTCGCGCAGGCGGCCGCCTCCGTGCTCGACTTGGGATATACAGAGCGTCGCTTTGGCCCAGGCACGAGCTCATATACGGCTTCGATGCTGCTCTCCTACATACTGGCGCTCTATCTTGGCGAGCTCAGCGGGCGGCTCTCGCCGTGTGAGGTTGAAACCCAACTGGAGTACATCTCTTCACTGGCGGACCCCATGCGCAAAACACTCGCTGCCATCGACGCGCCACTCCAGCAGTTGGCGCAGCGTGTCCCGCTCGCGGCGAAAATCGCCTTCCTGGGTGCAGGCCCTAATTACGGGACGGCGTTCTTCTCGATGGCCAAGCTGATCGAGGCAGCGCGCCATAACACAATCGGACAAGAGCTGGAAGAGTGGGCCCACGAGCAATACTTTGTTACCGGACTCGACACGTACACATTCGTTCTGGCACCGCGGGGTGCGGGTCTGGACCGGGCGCGCGAGCAGCTATTCGCCGTCAGGGCAATGGGAAGTCATGCAATTGCCGTCTGTGAAGCGGATGATCACGAGACGCGATCACTCGCCGACTTGAGCGTGCCAGTCTTTGGTCAGCCCGACGAGATTGTCTCCCCGTTGCTCTACTGCCTGCCAGCCGAGGTCTTCGCCTTGTACTTCGGGATCTCCAAGGGTCTGACAATGCTCGGCTTCGACGACGAGCATCGCAAGCAAGTCAACTTCCGCCAGATTTTCCAGAGCCAGATCATGCCATGAATACCGAGAGATTCGGCAATCGGGTTGCCATCGTGACCGGCGGCGCAAAAGGGATTGGAGCTGCGACGACTCGCCTCCTGGCGCGTGGGGGTGCAGCAGTAGTCATCGGCGATACCGACCTGGAGGCCGGAGCGATGCTTGTAGAAGAATTACGGACCGAAGGAAATCCGGCCTCTTTCGTCGCCACGGATGTCAGCCAGGCTGTCGACGCTCGCCGACTCATCGAGTGCACCGAGGAGCAGTTCGGCGCCGTGGATATCTTGATCAACAACGCCGGAATCGCGCTCGCGAAGTCGACGACCGAGACCAGTGAGGAGGAGTGGGATCGCATCATCAGGGTGAACCTGACCGGCGCCTGGCTGTGCGCCAAATTCGCAATCCCGGCGATGAAGCGGCGTGGAGGCGGGGCGATCGTGAACGTGGCGTCGAACGCCGGTCTGGTCGGCTTCCCCAACCTTGCGGCCTACTGTGCTTCGAAGGGTGGGCTCGTCCTCCTGACGAAGGCCATGGCGCTCGACTGTGCCCGCGATAAGATTCGCGTCAACGCCGTCTGTCCTGGGCACACCAGAACACCGATGGGGGACGGTTTTGTGGCGGCGCAACCGAACCCTGAGGCCTTTATCGCCGAGTTCATCAATGGCCAGCATCCGATCGGGCGGATGGCTGAAGCGAACGAAATCGCCGAGGTGATCGGCTTCCTCGCCAGCGGGGCGGCCTCGTTTGTCACCGGCGCAGTCCTCGCGGCCGACGGTGGGTATACCACGCGCTAGAGCGGCGGTCAAGTAATCCCGCGGGGGAGGGAAAAGACTTCCGAAGTCTTGTTCGCAGCCGGTGCTCGCCTCTCTCACTGCCGTCGGAGCGCGCTGTGGGCCAGCACGGTCGCTCCCAGACTTCGGAAGTCTGAGGACTTGACCGGCGCTCTAGGATCCTTTCCGGAAAGAGAACCTCTCCGGGAATCGAGCGATTGGAAAGACGGCGACAACTGTGCCTGAGAGGAAAGCGATGCGCTTTCGAGACCACGTTGCAATTGTCACGGGTGCGGCCTCGGGGATTGGCCGCGCCATCGCAATCACCTTCGCGCGCGAAGGCGCGCGAGTCGTCCTTGCCGACGTGTGGAATACCTCGCGACTCGACGAAGAGATTCCGAGCACGCCCGAAGCCATCGGTACCACTGGAGAAGATGGTGACACACGTATTTCCACTGGAAGAGGCCCGGGAAGCTCTTCTGTATTTCACGCAGCATCCCGAGACAGCAGTGAGGGTAGCGATTCGACCAAATGGATAGCCACTTCAATCTCAAGATCGATCGCCTGAAAGCACGCCTCCGCGAACTCACGCACCTGAGCGGCGTCGCGAGCGCGGAAGCGGAGGTAGCACGGTATCTGTACAACGCACTCCAGCCGTTGGCCGACGAAGTGATCGCCGATGCCTACGGCAACATTATTGCGGTGCGACATGGCCGCGACCGAGGCCTGCGGCTGATGATTGCCGCGCACTCCGATGAGGTGGGACTGATGGTGCGCGCCATCAGCCCGGACGGATTCCTCCGCTTTCACACCATCGGCGCCGTCAGTCCCACGGTTCTCCCCGCAACACGCGTGCTCGTCGCGGGCAGAGTCCCGGGTGTCATCGGGACTGTGGCGGGGCACCTGGAAGTGGATGGTGTTGCGCGCACTCGCGCAGTCTCCGAGTTGCACATCGACGTTGGCGCGCGCGATGAAGCCGAGGTGCGCGCCTGGGGCGTCCGCGAGGGTGATCCTGTCACCTTCGTATCGGAGCTCATCGAGCTCCACAACCCGAGACTCGTCATGGGCAAGGCTATTGACAATCGTATTGGCTGTGCGGTCTTACTGGAGATCTTCCATGAACTCCAGGGCGCTTCTCTGAACGGGGAGCTCTTCGGGGTCGTGAATGTCATGGAGGAGATGGGATTGCGCGGTGCCCGCATGACCACTTCCCGCGTCCGCCCCGATTGGGCCATTGCGCTCGATACGGTGCCGGCCGAAGATACGCCGCTCTCGACCGAGCGCGCCTTTGGCCTTGGACGAGGGCCTGTGGTACAACTGATCGAGGGGCGACCCCAGGCCCTTGTGGGCACGGCGATTCACCCGAAAGTACGCGATCTGCTTTTAGCCGTGGCAGAGTCAGCAGGAATCCCCATCCAGCTCTCGGCCCAGTACGGTCACTGGACAACCGATGCCGCCGCTATTCATCTTTCCGGCGAAGGTGTGCCGGTAGGCTCTGTATCGATCCCGCGTCGCTACTCGCACTCGCCGAATGAGCTGCTCGATCTCTCCGATGCGGCCCTTGCTGCGCAACTCCTCACGGCGCTGGTGTATCGAAACGGACAAGAGTTGAGGTTGGGAGTTCTGGAGTGAGCCAGCTGAACCCAACACGAAGAGCATTCTTCGCCCGATGGCACAAACCGGTTATCGGGATGGTCCATCTGCTGCCGTTGCCAGGATCGGAGGGCTATCACGGAGGCGGTTTACGGCCGATCATCGACCGGGCACTTTCCGAAGCACGAACGCTGGTGGCTGGCGGGGTGGATGCTATTCTCATTCAGAATGCAGGCGATCTTCCGCCTACGCCTGACGGTGGACCGGAAACAATCGCGTATATGAGCGTCATCGGCGCCCTGCTCCGTCGCGAGATTGCCTGCCCGTTGGGCGTGAACATCCTTGCGAATGGCTCAGCCTCGGCACTCGCCGTCGCCCACGCCATCGGGGCATCATTCGTCCGGATCAAAGTCTACATAGGTGCCGCACTGACGTCGGAGGGTCTTGTCACCGGGAACGCTCACGGGACTCTTGCGTTCCGCCGCCGTATCGATGCTGAGGAGATCGCTATTGCCGCCGACATCTATGACCGCACAAGTGCACCGATCGGAGAGATGCCGATCGGGGTGGTCGCCGACCTCGCGTTCCGCTATGGTCGCGCCGACGCTTTGGTCGTAACGGGCTACTCAGTGGAGGATGCTTTACAGCGCGTTCGCGAAGTGAAAAGCACCGTACCAATGGCTATAGTTCTTGCGGGCGGCGGAACATCGGCTACCAACATCGGCGAATTCATGCAGCACTGTGATGGGGTCATCGTGGGATCCAGCGTGAAGGACACCGGCCGCTTCGTTGGCACCGTCGATCCAGGGCGGCTAGCCATGTATATGGACGCGGTTGCCACGGCGCGAGCAAGAATGGCCGTCTGAAACTCTCGCACAGGACCAGGGAGCCAACCGTTCTTCCGGGATTTACGCATGATGCACGAAGATATTCTCGTCGAGCGCGAGGGATCGCTCGCAATTGTGATACTGAACCGGCCTGAAACCTGGCAACCGTTCTAGAGAACCTTGGCCCCCGTGAGCTCTCACCCGAGCAGGAAGCGCTCCCGCTCGCCTGCTTTGACACCGACGATTTTCAGGAAGGACGCCGGGCGTTTCTCCAGAAGGGTACGCCCAGTTTTCGGGGGAAATGATCGAATGAGAAGCGGCTTCGCACTCGAGGGGATGCGCGTCTTAGAGCTCAGTCAGGTGATGGCCGGTCCCTACTGCTGTCTTTTGTTGGCCGATATGGGGGCAGACGTCGTCAAGATTGAAAAGCCGGCTGGTGGTGACGATTCGCGGCGGATGGGACCGCCATTTATCGGTGGAGAGTCGGCCGCATTCCTGGCAATGAATCGCAACAAGCGCAGCGTCGTGGTCGATCTCAAAACTGAGCGGGGTGTCGCGCTCGTGCGCGAGATGGCGCAGCACTGCGAGCACATACAAATCAGGTACTGCGAGAGTTTGGACTCAACGAACGCGAGATTGCGGAGTTACGTGAGACGGGAATCGTCCAGTAACCGGAGGCACGCGCGATCCTGATCATGATCATTCACGACACGACGTTGATGCAGACCAACTAACCGCCCTGGTCACCCTGAGCGACGCTCGAAGATTCCTGGAGACTCGCTCCGCTCAGTATGACCTGCGTAGGCGCACCTTCCTGGGTCACGGAGCTGACTCCGGGCGACAGGCGGTTGCAGCATTATCGCCGGCCTGCCCCGTTCCGGGTTCGGGCACCCGCCGCCGAATGACGGGTGCGTTCGGCACACAGCCCTGTTTTGACAGAAAGGGCACAGCGGAGTAACATCCGGCCGTCTGCGCTGCAACGAGCCTTTCTGCGTGCGCGACAGGGTATTCGAGTCCAGAGGAGAACCGTTGTGACCACCGCGCTCGACGCGGACAGTCCTAGTCCGGTGACAACTCAACAGGGGGAGCATCAACCCGACGGGGGCGCTGCACGAGCCGGATGGTCGAGGTGCGCCTCTGACTAGCCACTGATTTACGTACGGCCTCGGTGCCGTGCGTCCTCACCTGGCACCTCCGTGCCCGCCATCGGGATGTTGCGTCCCCGGCGGGCATTTTATTTGCCCCTTGTCGGAGGTGCCGCATGCTCTTCCTCACCGGTGCCGGCGCACGCTCGGGCTGGCCGCCTTCCGCCGCGTCACCTGGAGCCACAGAGAGCCGTGGTCGTCGCAGGGCCCTGCACACAGCCCTGCACCCTCCCTTATGCTGCCCGGTCGGTTCATCGCCGCTTGCACCTGACTAAGACCTTCACCGATTCTGTGCCGAGAACATCGGTCAAGGAGTCGCCATGGACGCGTGGTTCGGAGACTTCCGAAGTCTCGGAAGACTTCGGAAGTCTGACTCCTTGACCGGCGCTCTAGAAAGAGAGACGTCCATGGACCAAACGATTTCGATCCAGGACCTGGTTGCGCGCATCGAGACACTCGTGGCTACCGACGGTAGCAACAAAGCCGCCCTGCGGGAACTGCTTGGTGAGTTCCACCCCGCCGACATCGCCGAGGTGATGGACGAGTTGAGCGACCAGGCGGCGCTGGCGGTCTTCAACCTGCTGCCCAGGCAGGTCGCCAGCGAGGTCCTCGATGAGACCGATCTGGAGATTGCCCGCTTCATCTTTGAAGAGCTTCCGAATGAACGGCTGGCCGATCTGCTCGAAGAGCTTCCTATGGATGACGCGGCCCGCCTGCTGGCCGAGCTGCCCGACGCGACCGCCCAAGACCTCATCCAGCTCATGCAACCCGAGGAGGCCGCCGATGTCCGCGACCTGCTGGCCTATCCTGAGGAGACGGCCGGGCGCCTGATGACGAGCCACTTCGTCCGGTTGCGCAGCACCTGGACCGTGGGCAAAACCTCCGACTACCTGCGACACCTGGATCCCGAGACGGAAACCATCACCTACCTCTACGCCGTGGATGAGGCCGACCGCCTGGTAGGCGTGGTCCCAATGCGCGCGATGCTCACAGCCCGGCCGGAGCAAACCATCGCCGAGATCATGAACCCGCGGGTCGTCTCGGTTCGGGTCGACACCGACCAGGAAGAGCTGGCGGAAGTTGTGGCCAAGTATGATTTCTTCGCCATCCCGGTGGTGGATGCCGAGGGACGCCTGGTCGGCATCGTCACCGTGGACGATGTGGTCGATATTCTCGAGGAGGAGGCCACCGAGGATATCCAGCGCCTGGGCGGCTCCGAGCCGCTCGACCAACCCTACTTCACCGTGCCGGTCCCCTACATCGCGCGCAAACGTATCGGCTGGCTGCTGCTGCTCTTCGTGGCCGAGACCTTCACGGGCAGTGTTCTGCGCTTCTTCGAGAATGAGTTGGCTCAAGTGGTCGCGCTATCTTTCTTCATCCCGCTTCTGATTGGTACGGGCGGCAATGCCGGCTCTCAGACCGTCAGCACCATCATTCGCGCCCTGGCGGTGGGAGAGATCGAGTGGCGCGATGCATTGCGGGTGCTGGGACGCGAATTTTCGACCGGGCTGCTGGTTGGCGTGCTGTTGGGGGTTTTCGGCTTTGGCCGGGCGCTGCTCTGGGGGACGGGTATTCCGCTGGCCCTGGTGGTTGGATTCACCCTGCCGGCGATCGTCACCTGGGCCAACACGGTGGGGAGCCTCGTGCCGCTCCTGGCGGAGAAAGTCGGGCTCGACCCGACGGTGATCTCAGCACCGCTCATCACCACCGTCGTGGATGCGACCGGCCTGGCGATCTACTTCCTGGTCGCCAAAGCGGTCTTAGGGCTGTGAGCCAGGCAACGAGGAGACGTCCATGCAAATGCGACCACGAAACTGGGCTTTGCCAAACATCTTTGGAGCGGGAAGCAGCGTCGAGCGCCCCTGGAGCATTGCGGACCTGCTGGTGCTGGGGGGCGTGGGCGCACTCCTGGGCGCCGGGGTCTGGCTGGCTGTGAATACTCCATCTGTAGTGCGCGGGCCCGTGATCAATCTGGCTCCTACCGCCCTGCCCTGGTACGCCCTGCTTTCGGTGGGGCGGATGGCCGCCGCCTACGCGCTTTCGATGGTCTTCACCCTCATCTACGGATCGGCGGCGGCCCACAGCCGGCGCGCCGCGGCGGTGCTGCTCCCGCTGATCGACGTGCTCCAGTCCATCCCGATCCTGAGCTTCCTCCCGGTGGTGCTCCTGGTGCTGATCGCCATCTTTCCCGAGCGCGTGGGGGTCGAGCTGGCTGCTATCATGCTGATCTTCACCAGCCAGGTCTGGAACCTGACCTTCAGCTTCTACCAGGCGCAAACCACAATCCCCACCGAGTTGCGCGAGGCCGCGGCGATCTTCCAGCTGTCGCCCTGGCTGCGCTTCCGGCGGTTGGAGTTGCCGTTCGCCGCCATTCCCCTGATCTGGAATAGCATGATGAGCTGGGCCGGGGGCTGGTTCTTCTTGATGGCGGCGGAGATCTTCACCCTCGGCCCGCGCGATTTCCGCCTGCCCGGCTTGGGTGCCTACCTCCACACCGCCGCCGACGAGGACAACCTCCCCGCGCTCCTCATGGGGCTGCTGGCGCTTGTGACGGTGATCGTGCTGCTCGATCAGCTCGTCTGGCGCCCACTATTGGCCTGGGCCGATAAGTTCAAGCTTGAGACCGTGGGGGGCGCCGAGCCCCCGGCGTCGTGGGCCTATGAGGTGCTCAGCCGAGCGAGACTGATGGCGACCCTCGGACGGACGGTGTGGCATCCGCTGGTGAGTCGGCTGGACCAGCGGCTCGCGAGGCAGCCCGCGCGAGAGGACGAGCCGGAAGCGACCCGGGCGGTACGACGGGGGCTCCTGCCGCTGCTGCTCGCGGCTCTGGCCCTCTTCGCTGGCTACTGGGCTGTGCGCGCCGGGCTGCTGCTGGCACAGATGCGAGGGACAGAGTGGGTTCAGATCGCTGCGGGCACCGCGGCGACCCTGGGACGCGTCACGCTGTCGCTGGTCATTGCCCTGGCCTGGACCGTGCCGCTGGGCGTGGCCATTGGGCTCAACCCCCGGCTGGCGGCGCGGCTGGGGCCGGTCGTCCAGGTGATCGCCTCCGTGCCGGCCACGGCGCTCTTTCCGGTGATTCTGCTGGCGTTCCTGCGGCTCCCGGCGGGTCTTAACCTGGCAGCGGTCCTGCTCATGCTGCTGGGCACCCAGTGGTACCTGCTCTTCAACGTGATCGCCGGCGCGGCTGCTATTCCGCGCGACCTGCGCGATATGAGCGCCATGCTTGGCTTGAGCCGCCGGCAGCGTTGGCGCACGCTGCTCCTGCCGGCCATCTTCCCCTTCCTCATCACCGGCGCCATCACGGCCAGCGGCGGCGCCTGGAACGCCAGCATCGTCGCCGAGTACGTAACCTTTGGCGGCCAGACTCGCAGCGTGACCGGGTTGGGGGCGCTGATCGCGGCGGCGACCGCCGAGGCCAACTACCCACTGCTCCTGGCCGCGACCCTGACCATGATCGCCACGGTGGTCATCATCAACCGCCTGGTGTGGCGCCGGCTCTACGCCGTCGCCGAAACTCGTTTTCGAATCGAGTAGCCCATGACGAACATCACCATGCCCCCGACGCCGCTGGTCGAGGGCCGCCACGTCGAGGTGAGCTACGGCAGCGGCCCGCACCGCTTCGTCGCCCTCGCGGATATTCATCTGCAGATTCAACCGCGCGAGTTCGTGGCCCTCCTGGGCCCGAGCGGCTCGGGGAAATCGACGCTCCTCCGCCTGCTTGCCGGCCTCCAACGCCCCACCAGTGGCGCGATTCTCTACCGCGGCCAGCCGCTGCGGGGCGTGAATCCCCACGCCACAATCGTCTTTCAGAGCTTCGCCCTCTTCCCCTGGCTCACGGTACAGGGCAACGTCGAACTGGCGCTGGAGGCCCGCGGCGTGCCATCGCAGGAGCGGGCCCGGCGTGCCGTGGCCCTGCTCGATCTGGTCGGGCTCGACGGGTTCGAGGGCGCCTACCCGCGCGAGCTCTCCGGCGGGATGCGCCAGAAAGTCGGCTTTGCCCGCGCCCTGGCTGTGGAGCCGGAGCTCCTCTGCCTGGACGAGCCCTTCTCTGCGCTCGACATCCTGAGCGCCGAGAGCCTGCGCCGTGAATTGCTGGAGCTGTGGACTGAACAGAAGTTGCCCACCAAAGCGATTTTGATGGTCAGCCACAATATCGAGGAGGCAATCTCGTTGGCCGACCGGGTGATTGTGATGGCTAAGGAACCCGGCCGGATCGTCTCGACTCTGCCGATTCCTCTGCCGCATCCCCGAAACCCCAAAGCGCCGGCCTTCGTCGCCCTGGTGGATATGGTCTACGGGCTTATCACGGGGCGAGCCCGCCTCGAGGCCGAGGTACTCGGCACCGCCCCCGGACAGCCTGGCCCGACCACGCGCCTCCCCGATGCCGACATCGAGGCGATCAGTGGCCTGCTGGAGGAGGTCCTCGCTGCGGGGGGTCCGGTCGATCTCTACCGTCTGGCCGACGATCTCTCCCTGGAATTGGACGACCTGCTCCCGATCATCGCTGCAGCTGAGTTGCTAGCCTTCCTGCGTGTGGCGGAAGGAGATGCCAGGCTCACCGAGTTGGGTGAGACCTTCGCGGAGGCCCGCATCCTGGCACGGAAGGAAATCTTCGCCGCTCGCATCCAACGGGTCCCCCTGATCCACTGGCTCATGGATCAACTCGATGCCGCACCGGGCGGGCGGTTGGCCGAGGAGCCCGTGCTGGCTGTGCTGACCCAGGAGTTTGGTCCCGAGGAGGCTCCCCATCAACTCGATACGGCGATCGATTGGGGCCGCTACGCCGAGCTGTTCGCCTACGATCGCGAGCGCGGCGAGCTCTCGCTCGAAGCCGAGCCGCTGGTTGTCGCCCCACGGGCGTAGCCCGGACGCCCTCATTCAAGGACCGGGTCCCGGCCGTGCTCGCGCCACGCCGCGACGGTGCACCGAATGCCCGCCTGACCGGCGTCCGGCCGGAGCCCCCTGCCTGGTGTCTATCACGCAGGGCGATGATGTGTTCTATGGTGATACCGGTGGCGAAGTCGGGGTCGGGGGAGAGGCGCATAGCCTGCGCCCATCCGACCGGCGGACCATAGCGCCTCCCCGGCCGTCAGGATGGGCTCGATCTGTGTGCGACCGGGAAGGAGGTATCGTTCGGGTCGTGGGCGGACGCCCTCCGCCCCTCCAACGCGACTTCGCCACCAGGATCCTCTGGTTTCTGTTAAAGTGGCGCGTACGCGCCACTGGGATACGCCATCCGCAGGGTGCAACATGACGGGTTTGACAACCACAACACGACCAATCTTCACGTTGGCTTCATGTTCGTGAGTATCATAAAACGCAGGATGAGTTCGGGCATTCTCCTCAACATCGATGCCACGCTCGGGCTCATCCTCAACTCAAGGCTCTAGTCCTCTTTGCGAGGGAGGTACGAGAATGCCCCCGGCAGCTGGCATACCCAACTGCCGGGGGCATTGCATCTATGGCCGGCACCGCGATCATCGGCTTTCGGATGCGTGGCCGAATGATCTGGTCAAACCGACCACGCCGCCGCTCAACGACGGAGTGTTCACTCGGACGCCGATCACACTGCCAGCGCCAGGAATGCCTCCACTACCTGCGAGTCGAAGTGCGTGCCGGCGAGCGAGCGAATGTGCTCGCGGGCCTTCTCCTCGGGCCAGGCGGGCCGGTACGGCCGGTCGGATATCATGGCATCCCAGACGTCGACCACCGTGAAAATGCGGGCGGCCAGTGGGATCTGCTCCCCGATGAGCCCGCGGGGGTAGCCGCTCCCATCCCATTTCTCGTGGTGGCAGTAGGGGATATCCAGCGCCGGCCGCAGGAAGGCGATGGGCGCGAGCAATTCATAGGCGTAGACCGGGTGTTGGCGCATGATGGCCCACTCTTCGTCGCTGAGCGCTCCCGGCTTGAGCAGGATGGCGTCGGGAATCCCCATTTTCCCGATGTCGTGGAGGAGCGCGCCACGGCGGATGTGGACCAACTCGGCCTCACTCACCCCCATCACACGAGCCACCCGCAAGGTCAACTCGGTCACGCGCCGGCTGTGTCCCTCGGTCTCCTTGTCCCGCAGATCCAACGCGCGCGACCAGCCTTCCAGCGTCGTATCGTAGGCCAGGGCCAGTTCGGCGTTGGAGCGCTGCAGACCATCGAAGAGAGCGGCATTGTCGATGGCGATGGCCGCCTGGCCGGCCAGGGTATCCAGGAAGCCGAGCCATTCCCGGTCGCCCTCCAGCGGCGCGCGGTGGAAGAGTTCCAGCACCCCTTTCACCTGGCCTTTAGTGACAAGCGGCACGCCGTAGTAGGCGACAAACTCCTCGCCCTCGAGCAGGGGCGCCTGGGCGAGGGCGCCGGCGCCCTCGC
>DOUV01001053.1:0-626 GCA_003520455.1 Chloroflexota bacterium
AGCCGAACTGCTCCGAGATCTCCCCGATCCGGCGCAGCACTTCCGGCAGGCGTGTTCGGGGAATGACCCCATCCTGGACATAGTAGCTGGGCGAGATGCGCCCCATCGCCCCGAAGGCGCCCTTGCGGCCCGACCAGAGCTTCTCGCGCTCGGCTTCGGTCTGGGCCTCGCGCACCTCACGAGCGCCCGTGGCCCAACAGTGGCGGGCGACGGCCGCGGCCGTCTCGTCCAAGCCGTCGCGCAGCCCTTCGACATCGATCAGCAAGACGGCGGCGGCATCGGTGGGATAGCCGCACTGCTTGGCAGCCTCGACCGCCTGGATCGCCAGATTGTCCATCATCTCCAGCGCCGCCGGGATCGTTCCGCTGGCGATGATCGCCGAGACCGCCTCGCTGGCGGTCTCGATGCTGTCGAAGACCGCCAAAAGGGTCTTGACGGCTTCGGGCCGGTGTTCCAGCCGCACGATAACCTTGGTAACCACCCCGAGCGTGCCTTCGGAGCCGACGACGATACCGGCCAGGTCGTAGCCGGGCGTGTCGGCTGTCATTCCCCCGACCTCGACGACCTCACCGGCCGGCGTCACCAGTTCCACCCCGAGGACGTGGTTGGCGGTGACGCCGTAGGCC
>DOUV01001053.1:672-2069 GCA_003520455.1 Chloroflexota bacterium
CCCGAGTTCTCGGCGACGTTCCCACCGATGGTGCAGGCCCGCTGGCTCGAGGGATCGGGCACGTAGTAGAAGCCGTCGCCCGCCACGGCCTCGCTGATCTCGATGTTGACTACCCCCGGCTGCACCACCGCCAGCCGGTTGTCCAGGTCAATCGCCAGGATAGCACGCATGCGGCTTAACGAGATAACAATGCCCCCTTCGACGGCAATCGCCCCGCCGCTGAGCCCGGTGCCCGCTCCCCGTGGCATGAACGGTACACCGTACTGGTTGGCCAGCCGAATAATCCCGGCAACCTGTTCGGTGGTCCGGGGGAAAACAACAAAATCGGGCCGGGCGCGGTCCAGCGAGCCGTCGTACTCGTAGAGAAGAACCTCCTCGGGACGGTGGAGAATGTCGCGCGGGCCGAGCAGTGCCCAGAGGTCGCGCAGCAATTGCTCGCGATTCATGGTTGCCTCCCGGTAGGGACCAGGGGTCGGGGCCAAGAGCTGGGAGGAAGGTCCACCCCAGGTCCCCGTACCTGCTTTCTTTCCCTATGTTAGCGTGACAACAGCCAACTGACAAGGGGGATGGACCGACGAACTTTCCAGAACCGTCGCCGGTCTCGCCAGGGAGGAGACCTTGATCTTGAAGGCAACACTCGCTGATCGCCGGCCGACCCCTGGCCGGCAGCCTGGATGCCTCTGGCATGCCACGACCGGCGCTCGATCCGCGACGCGCCGGTTCACCGCTCAGCGGCTCGCTCTTGCCAGCGACGCTGTCCTCGGGTAGGATTGCACGGATCTGATTCGACGGACCTTTGTGACAGCGAAGTCCGGTGGGATTCCGCCGCCACCCCGCGACCGGACACCGTACCTCCGCCGGGCCCCGGTCCTTCCGAGCCCCGGCACCCACAATTTCACCGACAAGGGGAAGCCGCGGTCGTCCGTCCGGCCCGCGGACCTGAGCGACGTGAGGAGGTCTTTGACTTCCGCGGTGGCTGGTCGGCGCGGTTCATGACCCGAACGGCGCCCCTGACTCGCGCAAGGATGATTGATGGAACACCAGATTCCCGCGATGGAGCCCTATGCGCGCCACATCCTGATCTGCACGGGCGGGTTCTGCGGATCGGGACGAGGTCAGGCACTCTATCGCCTTCTCGCCCATCTTCTCTCGGCCCACGGTCTCCTGTTCGGGCCGAACCGCGTCAAGCGCGGCGAGACGCCCTGCCTGGGGGTCTGCCAGGGCGGGCCGATCGTCGTCGTCTACCCCGAGGGCGTCTGGTACCACCACGTCACGCCCCAATTGTTGATTCGTATTGTGGAGGAGCATCTCGTCGGCGGCCGCGTGGTCGAGGAAGCCGTCTTCCACCGCCTCGCGCCACCATCATCTGCCCCCAACTCACCGATAGCTCCCTGAGC
>DOUV01001053.1:2181-2319 GCA_003520455.1 Chloroflexota bacterium
CGAGCAGTGGCGGCGTGGCTGGCGCGCCAAACTTCGGCGTGTGGTCCACCAGGGTGAACCAATCTGGCTCTTGAAAGAAGAGATCAACCCGCAAGACGAGGTGATCTATTTGACGGTGGTCTCCCGCTGGGAGGGCCG
>DOUV01001053.1:2356-2690 GCA_003520455.1 Chloroflexota bacterium
TGGATGCGTCGCCGCTACACCTACGATGTCGTCGGCGACGTGCTGCATTTTCGCGGTGAATTGCCGATCAGCCATGACGAGCGGGCCAAACTCAAACCCGAGCACCTTCTCGACCTCCGGCCCGAGGGCGAGGAAGCCTTCGCGTAAGCCACCCCCTCCCCAACATAGGTTGAAGGGTGGAAGGCATGAGGTACTCGCCGTCGAACCAGGGAGCCTGGCCGCCCTTGGGCTGCCGAGGGGAGGGCAGTCTGAAGACAACCTGGCACATCAAAGCGCAACCGATCTCGACAGTAACGTCCAAGAATAGCTCCCCCCCTAGAGCGCCGGTCAAGGA
>DOUV01001053.1:2786-7884 GCA_003520455.1 Chloroflexota bacterium
AGACTTCGGAAGTCTTTTCCCTCCCCCCCGCGGGATGACGTGACCGGTGCTCTAGAGCCAGGGAAGAGCGGGCGCTCCTCAGCCGAGCTGGGCGCGAAGCAGAATCCCCACCAGCAGGGCGATCAGGTCGCCGACGAGCGTCTCTGCCCAGATCCCGACCCGTTGCTCGCGGCGCGCGGCCAGCCAGAGAACCCCCGCCATCAGAAGACCCAACGCCAGCGCAACCAGCCCGAGCAGCGGCAGGGTCAGAAACAGCGCACGTTCGAGGGCGCCCAACCAGCGGTTCTTGAACTGTTGCTGGGGGAGGGAGACTCGCAGCAGGATGCCGAGAACAAAGGTGACCAGCGAGTAGTCCAGCGCCACGCGCCAGAAAACCGACGGCGCGTTCCAGGGGTCGGCCGCCAGGTGGCCGGCGACCAGCAACGTCGCCCCGACCAGAACGAGAACATGGAGCCCTTGATCGAGGTAGAAGAGCAATAACCGGTAGTGCGAGAAGCGGCGATCGAGGGTGACTTTGCCAATGTCGATCACGGCGTGTGTCAGGACCACGAAGAGCGCGGCCGGCCACCACTGCCCCAGGGCCGGTGCGACCGCCAGCAGCGTGAGCCCGGCGACGACGGTAATGTGGGGCGCCACACCGCTCGGGCCACGCTGTTTGGCCCGAACCATCCAGTCGGCTTGGAACGCGAAGTCGCTCAGCAAGTGGGCGAGCAGCAAGGCCTGCAAGCGGTGAACTCCTGGGATTACAAGAAGGCGAACGAGGCTATAACTCCGCCAAGTGAGGCTGTGATCGCCGCTATTGTAATGCCAAAGCACTCTCCATCAAATAGGGCTTGTGCCCTCCTCAGGAGGAATCCCAAGGCAGAAGGGATGCCGGACCGCGCGATGACGGAACTCCTGCCAACTCCCTTGCACTTCTTCCCGCTCCCCTTTCACCGGCCCGCGAGCGCCGTGTCGGCAGATGCCCCGAGCGCCCGGTCAAGGCGTCAGACTTCCGAAGTCTGGTGGGGATCGGGCTGGCCCACAGCGCGCTCCAACGAGCGTGATCGAGGCGGGGAGCGGCTGCGGACAAAACTTCGGAAGTCTTCGCTCCCACCCCCCGTGGGATGACTTGACCGGCGCTCTAGCGATAGCCGGCCGCCTGGATGTTAAACAGGCGCGCGTACGTGCCATCGAGTTCGAGCAGTTCACCGTGACTGCCAAGCTCAGTGATGGCTCCATCCTGGATCACGGCGATGCGATCCGCCATGCGTACGGTGCTGAAGCGATGGCTAATCAGCACGGCGATCTTGCCCTCGGTCAGTTCGCGGAACCGCTGGAAGACCAGGTACTCGTTCTCGGCGTCGAGCGCGGCGGTCGGCTCATCCAGCACCAGGACCTCGGCCTCACGCATGAAGGCCCGGCTGAGTGCCACCTTCTGCCACTCCCCGCCGCTGAGGTCATACCCCTCCCTGAACCACTTCCCGAGCATGGTGTCATAACCCTGCGGGAGGCCGGCAAGCACCGGGTCGGCGCCACCCTTACGGGCCGCCTCGACGATCCGCTGCTGGTCGTCGATGGCGTCGATCTGGCCGAGCCCGATGTTCTCCTTTGCCGGGAAGTGGTAGCGCACAAAATCCTGGAAGATAACACCGATCCGCTCGCGCCAACTCTGGAGGTCGTAGTCGCGCAGATCGACGCCGTCGATCAGAATTTGCCCCTCGGTCGGATCGTAGAGGCGCGTGAGCAACTTGATGAGAGTCGTCTTGCCGGCCCCGTTGGCGCCCACCAAGGCCAGCTTCTCACCGGGGCGGATGTGGAGGTTCACGTGCCGCAAGGCCCACGCATGATGGCCGGGATAGCGAAACGAAACATCGCGGAACTCGATGCCCTCGCGGATCGGCCGCGGCGCTGGCCGAGGCGACGCACTCACCACCATCTGTGGTTCCAGTGCCAGGAAGGCGAAGAGGTTGCTCATGAAGAGGCTGTTCTCATAGAGCTGGCTGAGCCCCTGGAAAATTGCCTGAAAGGTGCTCTGGCTCTGCCGGAAAACCGACAGGTAGAGGGTCATATCGCCGAGCGTGATGGTGCGCGCAATCGCGCGGAAGACGATCCAGGCATAGGCGCCGTAGTAGCTGATGGTTGCCACTACGCCCCAGAGCACACTCACTGCACTCCGGCGGCGGGCCAGAGCTTCGTCCTCCTCGAAGAACTTGGTAAAGAAATCCTGGTAACGGCCCAAGAGGGGCTCGCCCAGACCGAAAAGCTTCACCTCCTTGACGCTGTTATCTACCGTCAAGAGATGCTCGAGATAGCTCATCTGGCGATTCTCAGGTGCACGCCAGGTCAGCAGTCGGAACGTGAGGCGGGCGTATTTGTTCTGCGCGACGAAACTGGGGATCGTGGCTCCGAAGAGAATCACGGCCAACCATGGGCTGAAACGCAGCAACAGGGCGGCGAATGAAAGCAGGGTGATGCTGCCCTGCACCAGGGAGAAACTCTGCGTGACGATCCGCAGCGCGCGCCAGTCGGCCTCCCGCCGCGCATTCTGGAGTTTATCGTAGAAATCGGCATCCTCGAAGTAGCTGAGGTCCAGCGCCAGCGCTTTACGAATGATCAGGACATTGATATGGTTGTTGAGCTTCGAGTTCAGAATGTGCTCGGCAAGGTTGCGAGCCTGGCTGCTGATGGTTGCCAGCAGTAAGAAGAAGAATTCCAGGGCCAGTAGCGGGAGGGTCAGACGGAGACCAATCAGAGGATCGGTCTGAGCGCTGATAAACCCCACAACGCGGTCCACGATGAGCTTGCCAACCCAGGCTTGCGCCGGCGGCAACAGGGCGCTGACCAGCGTGAGGAGCGCCATAAATAAGGTGGCTCCTGGGCTGGCTGCCCACACCAGGCGCATGGCATCCGGAATATTGCCGTAAGCCGTCACCAACTCCCGCCAACGCTCGTGCCAACTCTTGGGAGTGTCGTCCTCTGGAGGGTAGGACACCTGACCGTTTCTTCTGCTCATGGTTCCGTCGCTCTCTTGACTCCATCACCATTCGAGAACTATACCACTCCGGTGCGACGGAGACCAACCGCCCATCTGAGGGTTAGCTATTCCCCTGATCGCTTGAAGGCTGGGGCGCAGGTCTTCGGCGATCACCACCAGGCGCCGATTCAACTGGCTGGGTCAGGCCCGAACGACCATTTTGAGACGATTCAGACACTGCTTGACTATCATAGATATTATTTGAATTTAGAGGCGATTGTTCTGCCAGGCCTTGACAATTGGCACAAAGGTGCTATAAATAGATAGCAACACAATTCTTCGCGCACATTGAGACCGGCGCTCGTCGGGCTGCCCTGAAACGCATGGCCCGGCAGTCAAAGATGGGTCGGCCAGGATTCGGACTTATAACCTAGAGGCCGAGAGTTCGAGTCCCTCCTGCATTACTCCAGGCATCGCAGACAATGAATCTACGGTGCTTTTTCTTTGTATGCATAAGCGCGCCTTGGAGGCCTTTACTGCCGTGTGCCTTTTCTATCAGCCGGACCCCCGATTCGCGAGCGTGTGGCCGCAGGCTGGTCCAGAGACGGGTAGATATGTCAAGGTAGTGTAATAGCCAACGTACCACGTCACGAGTGACAACCTAATACCCCGAACCATCTCCTTCACACCCGGACATCTTTCCACCCTCCATCGCACCATATTCGGCGGATGATGTGTCGGCCCCGCAGTGGTTCGCAAACTGGCACGCTCGCCCACTGAGCCATGACGCTCACCACCGCCACGTGCGACGTGTGTAAGCCTGCAAAGGCCGTGCCCTTGTCGGTACTCCACATCCGGCCAACTCACGCCTGTTCACGCGATTCGTATCCACTCTCAAACTTCACATCGTTCAGGATACAGTACCGTATTCTTCTTGTCTCACGTTAGACCTGGTTGATGGCACCAGGAATGTCACCGTGCTTGTCGGGCTTGCCTGAGGCGGGGGGTGCTTCGCATCAGCTGCAGGATATCCGGGGGCGCACCGAACGAGAGACAATGTTGGGAACACACAGGGGAGCTTCACTGTGAGTACCATACGCGTAACCCTCTTTGGGCCGTTTCGCGTGCAATCTGGCGAAGCGAACCTAACCGGGCAGTTCTCTTACAAAGCACAGGAGCTTCTCTGCTACCTGTTGCTCCATCGGGATCATCCCCATCAGCGGGAAACGCTGGCCAGTATCCTGTGGGGCGACGAAAACACCACCGCCCAATCACGAAAGACCCTCCGGCAGACCCTGTGGCAATTGCAGACGACACTGAACTCTTCGATCGAGTCTGGTCACGGCCTCGTGCTGCGAGTCGAGGGCGACCTGATTGAGTTGAACTTGGGGGAGGCTGTCTGGCTTGACACGGCAGTATTTGAGCAGGCATTTGCCGCCGTGCAGGGTGTTCCAGGCCCGGAGATGAGTGCTTCAGACGCACAGGCCCTGCATCGTGCGGTTGAACTCTATCGGGCAGATCTGCTCGAAGGCTGGTATCAGGACTGGTGTCTGTACGAGCGCGAGCGCTTCCAGAACATGTATTTAATGCTGTTGGACAAACTAATGGGGTACTGCGAGGCACGTTACAACTATGAAGATGGTCTGATCTATGGGATGCGCATCCTACGCTACGACGGCGCCCGCGAGCGCACGCATCGGCGACTGATGCGCCTGTACTGTTTGGCCGGTGACCGCAGTGCAGCGCTGCGACAGTTTCAGCGCTGTGCGGCCGCGCTCGAAGACGAACTCGGCGTGACGCCGTCCAGGCGGACTATGATGCTCTACGAGCAAATTCGGGAAGATCAACTGACTCCGATGCTCCCGGCATCGCCTGCTCCCACAACGATTCCCGGTTCGGCCGCCGCTTCCCTCTCCGAAGTGCTGAGCAGTCTCCGGCAAATTGAGGCGGCCCTGACCGATCTCCAACGCCAGGTGCAGCGAGAATCTGAGGCCGTTACGGCACCCTTGAAGGGCCAGCGCTGAACGGTCTTCCTCGCATTTACCCTCCACCCTCTCCACCCTGCGGACAACCGTACGAGACGAAACACAAGACTCCCGACGACAGATAGTGTATCTCACTGATCCTGTTGGCGAAATCGCT
>DOUV01001076.1 GCA_003520455.1 Chloroflexota bacterium
CTGGCCAACAACGTTACGATTCTCTATCTCTTCGTGTTCGCCATCATCGGGGGCGCGGCTTTCGCTCTGCTGCGCGACGAGTCCCGGCCGGCGGCGCTGGCCCGGACGCCCGGTTGGCAGGTGGCCGGCTATGCCCTTCTGGCCGTGGCAGCCATCCCGATCATTGTCATGACCAACCTCAACATCTCCCGCGCCGATATTTTCAACAAGCAGGGCACAGGCTACGAAGCGGCCAGACAGTGGGATGCTGCCATCGTGCTCTACGAACAGGCTCTCCGCCTGCAACCGAACGAGGACCGCTACTTCCTCAACCTCGGGCGCGCCTTCATGGAAAAGGCGCGCACCATGCAGGCTCAGCCCGAACAGCGCGACTTCTACCTGCAGCAGTCCCTCACGGTGTTGGAGCGCGCCCAGGCCACAAACCCGCGCAACACCGACCACACCCGCAACCTGGCCAGCCTCCACCGCGTGTGGGCCAGCATGATCGACGATCCCACCGAGCGCCAGCGCCACCTGGTCCTCGCCGACCAATACTACGCCGCTGCCGTCAAGCTCAGCCCCAACAACGCCGCGCTGTGGAACGATTGGGCCGCGCTCTACCTCGATGAGGGCCAGAATGATAAAGCGCTGGAGAAACTTGAGCGCTCATTGGCGCTCGATCAGCAGTACCAGGACACCTACTTGCTCCTGGGGAGTGTCTACCTCAACACGCAAGAGTGGCAGAAGGCACTTGATGCCTACAACCAGGCGCTGGCCCTGAATCCGCGGGTGATCCAGGCCTACAGTGGCAAGGCGTTTGCTTACTCACGTCTGGGTGATACCGACAAAGCGATCGCCGCCAACCAGGACGCCCTGCAGGTCGATCCCAACGACTTCATCAGTCACCGGAATCTCGCCCTGCTCTACCAACAGAGCGGCCAACTCGATCTGGCGATGCGCGAAGCCGAGGCTGCGCTCTCGCTGGCCAGCCCCAACGATCGCCCGGCCATCGAGAGCTTCATCACACAACTCCGCCAGCAGAGGGCCAGTTCCGCGGGGGGTTAGCAACTGGGTTGCAGGCGGCACGTTTCGAACTGCGATGAAAGATTGGAGATTCACAGGAGTCGTCAGACGTCCTCACCGGACGGAGTGCGCCGCCTCGGGGTACGGTGTTACGATGAGCGCGGCGCAGGTTTTCGCGCCGGCGGGGCGGAGCTGTATCGCCGCGCCCAGCATGGGCCGGCGGGCACGTCTCGGTGGAGATGGAGGGATCGTCTGCGACTCGGCGGTGAGTCTCCACACTCCACTCGCTCAATCCCTGTCACACGGCTAGGATGAGTACACTCCTGTTGATCTTCGCGGCGGCTCTGGTCATGGCGGCGGGTGGCACCCCCGTGGCGCGGCGGCTCGCGCTTCGTCTGGGCGTCATCGATCAGCCCAACGCGCGCAAGATCCACCTCGACCCCATTCCGCTGCTCGGCGGCCTGGCCATCTACGCGGCAGTCATCGGGGCTCTCGTCCTCTTCGGTGCCCGGGCCGAGGTCAACCAACTCGCCGCGATCCTGATCGGCGCGAGTTGGATCAGTTTCTTCGGCTTTTGGGACGATCATCAGGGTCTGGGGGCCGGCACGAAACTCCTGGCCCAGGCCGGGGCGGCGCTGATCCTGATCGTCGGCGGCGTCATGGTGCGTCTGCCGCTGCCAGCCTGGGTCAACTGGGCGATCACGCTCTTCTGGGTGGTTGGCATCACGAACGCGTTCAACCTGCTGGACAACATGGACGGGCTCTCTGGCGGGCTGGGCGCGGTGGCGGCGGCCTTCTTTCTCCTGTTGGCGGCCATCAGTGGGCAGTACCTGGTGGGTGGTCTGGCGGCGGCCCTGCTCGGGGCCTGTCTGGGCTTTTTGATCTACAACTTCAATCCCGCCCGCATCTTCATGGGTGACACCGGGAGCCTCTTCCTCGGCTTCCTGATGGCCGCCCTGGGGATCAAGATGCGCTTCCCCAGCAACGTGCCGTGGGTCACCTGGATGATTCCGCTGCTGGTTCTGGGCGTTCCAATCTTCGACACGACCCTGGTCTTTTTCTCGCGCCTGCGACGGGGCAAGAATCCGCTGACCACGCCAGGCAAGGACCACGTCTCTCACCGCCTGGTCCAACGCGGCTGGACCAGGCGGGAGGCAGTGTTGCTCCTCTACCTGACCGGCTGCGCACTCGGGGCGATTGCGATCTTTGTCGCCGTCGCCGACCGCCTGGCGGCTTACACCGTCGGAGTCATCGTGGCTGCTACTGCCCTTGCCGGCCTGGTTGAACTCGAGCAGCGCTACACCAACGACGAGCGACGTTCCATCAGCGAAGGAGAGAGCCGTCCGATATGAGCAAGAAGAAATCCCGGCGCCCGTCGCAGCCTCCCCGTGCCCAGCGCTCGGGCGGATCCACCCGTGAGCGGTCTACCCCGGGCCGCTCCGGTGCCCCCTCCCGTGCTTCCAAAGCAGCCCGTCGCTCCCCGACGGCACGGGACAAGATCCCGAGCTGGCTGCCCCCGGTTGCACTGATCGGCCTGATCATCGCGCTGGCCCTGATCGTTTTTGTGAGCCGCACCGCGAATCGCGCGCCGATTGCGCCCAGTTCGACGG
>DOUV01000170.1 GCA_003520455.1 Chloroflexota bacterium
CAAGGCAGTTGAGGGACACTACCCAATTTCGAGGAGAGAGGGTTAAATTGCGACGTACTGTCACAGTGGCCAGAAAAGTGCGTTCTGCGGTTCGGTCTGCCGCCGGCGGGGAACTTCTCTGACTTGAGAAGCTTTGACAAGAGAATCAGCAGGGATTTACAATAGGCCCGACCGGCGCCAGCCGCTTCAAACCAGGTGCAATCATGTGCTAATCCCTGCCCGTGTGGTAGGGTCGCCGGTGATCATCGGCGTCTTTGCGGCCCGGCTGCTCCTGTGTTTCGTCGGACGTTGATCGATGGGGACCGGAGAGTGGCCAGGTGCCAGTGGTTGGATACGAGTGAGGAGCAGCGAATTCGGTTTTCACCGATCAACCATCTCCGGGTGGGAAGCCCCTTGCCACGATCACTTCGAGGACTCGCAATACGGCTGTCAATGACAGGGCTTACGCAGGGGAACCGCCGTGTGCTGCGTGGAGTGGGGCCGGCCTCTCTGGGAGCGCGCGCGTCCCGCCCGCTAGCCTCTCTGGGAGCGCGGGCGTCCCGCCCGCTGGCGTGGCACGCCACAACCGCGTAACTCCTGTCAATGAACTCTTGACCGTCCGTCCGGGTGGTTTCTCTGGCAATTCTCTTGCCGGATGGATAAAGAGCGGTTACGGACGGTTGCGACTGCGTGACATGGCGAGGGCTGGACAGGTGCCATGTTGAGCAGGCGGAGGGTCAAGCCATGTCTCGCTTTCCTTTCGCCAGTCTGCGCGCTCGTGTTATCCTTCTCGTTGTTCTGGCCGCTCTTCCGGCCTTGGGACTGACACGTTACGCCCGCACTGAACAGCGCCGCCAGGCTGCGGCCAACGTACAGGGGGACACCCAGCGTCTGGCGCGACTCGCTGCTGCCGATCACGAACGGTTGATCGAGGGTACGCGCCAACTGCTCAGCACGCTGGCCCAACTTCCCGAGGTACGCCGCGGCGACGCTGCGGCGTGTGTCGCACTCCTCACCGGTTTGCTGCAGGACGATTCCCCCTACGCGCTGTTGGCGGTCGTCGATCCAGAGGGCAACGTTCTCTGCCAGGGGGCCTCTCCCAGCGCCCTCGCCGCCGTTGTTGACGACGCTTCCTTCCGGCGTGCCCTCCAGACGCGCGACGTTGCTGTCGGTGAATACCAGATCGACCCGATCACGCAGGCGGCGACGCTTCGTTTATCGTATCCCTGTCTTGACAGTACCGGCCGGATTCAAGCGGTGGTCGTAGCCGAACTCAAGCTGGATTGGCTCAACCAACTCGTCGCCCGGGCGGAGTTGCCCGCCGGCTCGACCCTGACAGTGTACGACCACCAGGGGATCGTGCTGCTCCGCTATCCCAAACCCGGGCCATGGATTGGGCGCTCCGCAGCGGAGGCTGCGATTGTCAAGACGGTTCTGGGCCACCACCGCGGAAGCGGTGCGGAGGGAGTTGATCTCGACGGCCGGCCGCGCCTGTTTGCATTCACGCCGCTGCGTGGTGGCTTCGGGGGAGGCGACCTCTATATCAGCGTTGGCAGTCCCCTGGCCATCCCCTTCGCCAATGCCGACCGGCTGCTCGTACGCACCCTGGCCGGGCTTGGGCTGCTCGCCGGGCTGGCACTGGCCGCCGTCTGGCTCGGGGGTGAGTTGTTGCTATTCCGCCGGGTGGTTGTTCTGGCTGGAGCCACGCCCCCGCTTGTGGTTGACGAGCCGAACAGGCCGACCGGTCTGCCTGGGCGAGTCGGGAAACTCCGTGGGCGTTCCCGCAGTGTTGATGATATGGCACTGACGCTGGAACAGCGGACAGCTCAGCTTCACGAAGCGGAAGCCAGGTACCGCAGCCTCGTGGAACAGATCCCGGCCGTTGTCTACGAGGCTGCCTCCCACGAGGGTCACAGCACCCTCTACGTCAGCCCGCAGATCGAGACGCTGTTGGGCTTTCTGCCGGCCGAGTGGATGGCCGATCCGGCTCTTTGGCTTCGGCAACTCCACCCCGATGATCGCGAGCGGGTGCTGACCGAGAATTCCCGCAGCCGTACCACGGGCAAGCAGTTCTCCTCCGAGTACCGTTTGCTGGCCCGCGATGGACGGGTGGTCTGGATTCGTGACAACGTCACGCTGGTGCGTGATGGCAACGGGAACGTCCGCTTCCAGCAAGGCGTCATGCTGGATATCACGGCGCGCAAACGGGCCGAGGAGGAACGGAGCAAGCTGTTGAGCGCCATCGTGCAGACGGCCGACAGCGTGATGATTGCGACCCGAAGCGGCGTCATCGAGTACGTCAACCCTGGCTTCGAGGAGCTGACCGGTTACACGCGGGAGGAGGCCGTGGGCAAAACACCGCGAATCCTCAACTCGGGCCACCATGACACGCAGTTCTATGAGGAACTCTGGAAGACGGTTCTCGCCGGTCGAGTGTTTCGGGCCGTGTTCACGAACCGGAAGAAGAACGGGCAGCTCTACTACCAGGAAGAAACGATCACACCTGTACGAGACGCGAGCGGAACGATCACCCACTTTGTCTCGACCGGGCGTGACATCACTGCGCGTCGGCGAGCGGAAGAGGCGGTGCGCGAGAGCGAGGCGCGCTTCCGGGCGATCTTCGAGGGAGCCGCGATCGGTATGGCGCTGGTTGATCTGGACGGGCGCGTGATTCAGAGTAATCCCACCTTGCGCGGGATGCTTGGGTACGCCGGCCCCGAACTTCATGGCCTGGTTTTCACCGGATTCACCCATCCGGACGATGTGGCGACCGATCAAGATCTTTACAGCCAGGTGGTGATGGGCATGCGGGACCACTATCAGGTCGAGAAGCGCTACATCCGCAAGGATGGGACCGTGGTGTGGGGGCGTCTGACTGTCTCGCTCGTCCGGCGTACCGGGGCCGGTGCCCGGTTCACCATCCAGATGGTGGAGGATATTACCGCGCATAAGCAGGCAGCGGAGGCCGAACGCGAGCAGCGCAGCCTGGCCGAAGCCTTGCGCGATACGGCCGAAGCACTCACCAGCACGCTCAATCTGGACGAGGTGCTCGATCGGATTCTCACCGACGCCGGCCGCGTCGTGCCGCACGATGCTGCCAATATCATGTTGAGGAGCGACGGAGTCGGCCATGTGGTCGGCTACCGCGGGTGCGGTGAGCGCGGCTTGACAGAAGTGTCGCTCGGCCAGCCGCTGGCGATTGCCGAGACGCCGACCTTACGCCAGATGACCGAGACCCGGCAACCGTTCATCATCCCGGACCTCCGGGCCTTTTCCGGCTGGGTCGATCTCGCAGAGCCGCGGTGGCAGCTTTCCTATTTAGGTGTGCCGCTCTGTGTGAAAGAGGAGATCATTGGTTTCCTCAACCTGGACAGCGCGGCGCCCGGCTTCTTCACGCCCGCCCATGCCCAGCGTCTGGAAGCCTTTGCCCACCAGGCCGCCGCCGCGCTGGAAAACGCCCGGCTGTTTGCGGAGACCGAACGCCGGCTTCGGCGGCTTCAGGCCCTCCACACGATCGATGTAGCCATCACGGCCAGCCTCGACCTCAACGTCATCCTCGACGTTCTGCTCGACCAGGTGACAACCCGGCTCGGGGTCGATGCCGCCGCCGTGCTGCTGCTCGATCCCCACAGCCAGACGCTCAAATACGCCGCCGGCTGCGGATTCGACTCCGATGGCATCGCGTGTACAGGGGTACGTCCGGGTGAGGGCTACGCCGGTCGCGTCGCGCTCGAACGTCAGATCGTTGCGATTTCAGATTTCGGATCCCGAATTGCGGATTTCCGGCCGGATAGTTCTCGATTTGCGCTGTCCAGTTTGCTATCGGAGGGTTTTGTCGCCTATTATTGCGTTCCGCTTGTTGCCAAGGGCCGCGTCCACGGGGTGCTCGAGCTCTTCCATCGCAGCGTCCTCGCCCCTGACCCGGAGTGGCTGGTCTTTCTGGAGACCCTGGCGGGGCAGGCGGCGATCGCCCTGGACAACGCCACGCTCTTCGATGACCTCCAACGTTCCAACCTCGAATTGGCGCGGGCCTACGATACGACGCTGGAAGGCTGGTCGCGGGCCCTCGATCTGCGCGACGAAGCGACCGAGGGTCACACCCGGCGGGTCACCGAGATGACCCTGCGGCTGGCGCGGACGATGGGGATGAGTGAGGCCGAGCTGGTCCACGTGCGACGCGGTGCCCTGCTGCACGATATCGGCAAGATGGGCATCCCCGACCGCATCCTGCTCAAGTCGGGTCCGCTGACGGACGAAGAGTGGGAGGTCATGCGTCGCCACCCAGTCTACGCCTACGAATTGCTCGCGCCGATTGCCTTCCTGCGCCTGGCCCTGGCCATCCCATACTGCCACCACGAGAAGTGGGATGGCACCGGCTACCCGCGCGGGCTCAAAGGCGAGCAGATCCCTCTGGCGGCGCGCATCTTCGCCATCGCCGATGTCTGGGATGCCCTGCGCTCCGACCGCCCCTACAACAGAAGCTGGCCCGACGAGAAGGTCCGCGAGCACATACGATCGCTGGCCGGCACCCACTTCGATCCGCAGGTGGTCGAGCTGTTCCTGCAGATGGTTGCGTAACCCTCGTCGGTGGCGATCCAAAGTGGGCGTGCAGCAGAGACGGCCGCGGCCGTGGGCCGACCAGTTTCTCGCCGATCTCACCCAGGCGGTGGCCAAAGTCAAGCGATTCAGCCTGCGTACGGTGGCGAATTCCCTGGAGGTGGGCCTGGTCCGGGCGGCCGGGAGGCTCCTGCCTGCGAAGTTCATGAGCGCGGCCACGGCCTGCTCCGCCGCCCTGCTGGGACCAAAAGGAGGACAACTGCCCAAACGCTCAGCCTCCATGTACGGCATGATGGCGTCACTGCCTCACCGCGGCGACCTGAATGAACTCGTCGTGGGCGTGCTCGACCAGTTGAGCCGGCCGGAGCTCCCTTCGTGAGCGAACCGCATTCCGAATGAGCCTCGTTCTGTTCGTGGCCATCGTCTTCCTGGCTGCCTTTCTACAGACTCTCTCGGGCTTCGGATTTGCCCTGGTTGTGATGCCGCTCATCACCATCGCGATGGGTCTGCGAACGGCCGCGCCGCTGGTGGCCCTGGCAGGCCTGACGTTGTACACCGTCAATCTCATTCGCTACCACCGGCGGATCAATCTTGGGGAGGTGCTGCGTCTGGCGGCGGCCTCCGCGCCGGGGATACCGGTCGGCATCTGGATTCTGGTCAACGTGGACGAATCCGTCATCAGACCGCTGCTGGGCCTGATCCTGATCGCCTACGCCGTCTCCAGGGTCGTGCATCCCGCGGCGGCGCACCCGCATTCCCACCGTTGGGTGTACCCTGCGGGTTTCGTGGCCGGCTGTCTGAGCGGTGCCTACAACACGCCTGGCCCGCCGATAATCCTGTACGGGTCACTCCGGCAGTGGCCCAAAGAGGAGTTTCGCGCTGTGTTGCAGGCCCTCTTTTTTCTCAACGCCACCCTGACCGTGGCGTCGCACGTCGTGGCGCATTCCCTGACGCCGGCCGTGCTCACATCGTACGCGTATGCCGCACCCGCGCTGCTGTTGGGTGTGCTGGCCGGCTCGTGCGTCGACAGCCGGGTGAATAAAGATTACTTCCGCACCCTCGTCACGGTGATGATTTTGATCCTGGGACTTTCGCTCGTGCTCGACTTTGCTGGCGTTTAGGTGTTGTTGGCCAAGTTCATATCCGTGGAGTCTGGAGATTGGAGATTCGTCCTCACTCCAAACCGGGACCGGGGAAATGATTGTCGCCTGGCACGAAGTGTGCTATACCCCTACCCTTCGCGTTTACCTCTCAATCGCGCCTGGGGCTGCTCAACAGCCGGGTCGCCGCGGTGCGAGGCACCTTCGCTGAGGTCTTCGGCACAGTCGCGGGCCGCTTGTTCCCTCCAGCCTGCGCCTGCCCGCCGGAAACAGGTGCGCCGCACGGTGACGATTGAGCAGCCCTGCAATTGCACCTCGTGGTGCTTGCCCCGCACATGGTTGGCCCTTATAATCGCTCGCTGTTTCTCATCGACGCCTGAATTAGAGCGGAAGTGCCTGAGGAAATCGCAATGGCAGAAGCCACGCCGGCAGGGGTGCCGATCAGCACGACGGCGGATTCTTCCCGCCGTTTTTTACCATACCTGGCTCTTGCCTTCAGCGTGGTGGGGCTCGGTTTCTCAGCGATATTTGTGAAGTGGGCCAACGCGCCGGGGGCGGTGAGCGGTTTCTACCGGGTAGCCATTGCCGCGGCGGTGCTGGCGCTGCCCTTCAGTGTGCAGGCCCAGCGGCAGGCTCCGCTCTCGAAGCGCCACATCTGGTTTGCGGGGCTGGGTGGGCTGTTCTTCGCGGGGGACCTGGCAGCGTGGAGCACCGCCGTGCTCATCACCTCGGCGGCCAATGCTACCCTGCTCGCCAACACCTCGCCACTCTGGGTGGGGCTTGGGGCCCTGGTCCTGTTCAAGGAAAAGTTGGGCTTGATGTTTTGGGCCGGGCTGCTGCTCGCGATGCTCGGCGCGGTGGTCATCTTCGGCGAGGATTTTTTCCTCAGCCAGACCCTGGGAATCGCGGATGGCCTGGCCTTACTGGCCGGGTTCTGCTACGGCATGTTCTTCCTGGCAACGGAGCGAGCCCGCGGGAAGTTGAGCCCGCTCGTGGCCTGGTGGATCTCGGCCATCACGAGTACCCTCGCCTTGCTGCTGATCAGCGTAACCCTCAAGCAGCCACTGGTGGGATACCCCGCCGTGACCTACTGGAACCTGATCGCCGTTGCGTTGGTGACCCAGGTGGGATCGTATCTCTCACTTAGCTACGCCCTTGGGCATCTGCCGGCGTCGCACGTCGCCCCAACCCTCCTGCTCCAGCCGGTGCTGACCGCCATTCTCGCGGTGCCCCTGCTTGGACAACCCCTCAGCGCAATGCAAATGGTTGGGGGCGGTATGGTGCTGGTGGGTATCTGGCTGGTGCACAGCGTGCCTGTCAGGGCGCAGCTGCGCCGGTCGGCGCAAGCGCTGGTGCGGGGGCGGGCCGCGGGCGGTTGATCTTGG
>DOUV01001052.1 GCA_003520455.1 Chloroflexota bacterium
CCCTGCGCCGGCGGTCCGGCGGTCGGCGCCACGCTACTCGTCACGGCGTTTGGGCTTTCCTGGCCAGACTGGCCGTTCGGGCCGGCCGGCGGCCCAGCAGCATCGTCCGGCAGACCTTCTTCCGGGAACTCCTCTCGGAAGCGGCGATAGGCCTCCGGGAGTTCGAACGAGCCACCGTTCTCTCGGGAGGCCGGTGCAGACGACCTGCGTCGCGAGCTTTCCTGCCGGGCGAGTTCGAGGTCCAATTGTTTATACAAATCGCCAGATACGGTCCGGATCTGATTGAGGAATTTTCCGATCTCGCGGGCGACCTCCACCGCCTGGCGAGGGCCAACCAGCAGAAAGGCCACGACGACGATGATGACAAGTTCTGGAGTGCCTATGTTTGCCAGATCCATATGTTTCCCTGCAACGCCAGTTTCCTGATCCTTGCATGGCATTCCAGGTTCGCGCCCCAGGGAGCACACCGCAGAGCGTGGCAGCGCCCGCACCACTGTCTCAGCATTGAAGCAGGCGCCATGCACCTTGTTCCCCGGGCTTCCTGCTCTGGGCGACGCACCCGGAGCCGAACTGAGCAACCGCTGCCAGGATCACTAAGAATTCTGTTCGCCTGCCACTCGGAAGAGCCGTCTCGCCACGTCGTGCGGTCTGCGCCCGCTGGCGCAAGGCTCACAATGGGGACGGGTTCAGGTTCCAGCCACTTCCTTGAGCTGGCCCTCTGCCCGCCGGCGGACCGCCGGCCACCCTTTGCGCTCCATGAGGGGCTGTCCGCTGGCCTTGCGCTGGATCATGAGGATCTCCGCCATGATGGCCAGGGCGATCTCTTCGGGGCTCTCGGCCCGCAGGTCCAGGCCGACCGGCACCCGTACTCTATCGAGCCAGGCCGGATCGATGCCTTCGGCTCGCAGAGTGTCGAAAATGACGACCGCTTTCCGTAGGCTGGCGACCAGGCCAACGTAGAAGCCAGGGGCCCCGGCCAATTGGCGCAGCGCCGGTTCGTCCCAACCCCAGGTGGCCACAACTACCGCTGTGTCGGGCGTGACGCGTACGTCGAGCGGGCCAAGCTGCTCGGTCTCCGAGTTGTAGGCAACCCGGCGAATCTCATCGGCATCGGGCAGGTGGTCGGGCGTTGCGAAGCCGGGCCGGTCGTCCACGACACAGACCCCCCAGCCCAGAAACTTCCCGAGTCTGGCCAGCGCCGCCCCGATGTGGCCGGCGCCGACGATCAGCAGCCGGGGCCGAGGCTCGATGATATCCAGGAAGATCTCGACGGCGGCTCGCTGTGTTGCCATCAGCCGCTGAATCGCCCCGGTGGCAGGGTCGAATCCCAGGCGGCGGGCGTACCCGTCGGCGAACGTGCGCCGGGCTTCCTCGATGAGGGCCTGGTCGAGCCGGGCGTCACCAAGCGATCCGGCCGCGTCGCCGGTCATGCCCAGGGCTCGCTTGGCGCCAGGAAAGAGATCATCGGCGCCCTCGGTGCGGATCAGGGTTGCCAGCACCATCGCCTCGCCGCCGGCCAGCGCCCCGCGGATGGCCCGCAACAACTCAACCGTTCCCCCGGTTGAACTGCTGCGGCGAGCGGCGTCCCTGGCCGGTTCCAGCAGGTCGATGAAAACCTCCTCTGTTCCGCCGCACAGCCCGACATTCCCGGCGTCGCGCCCGGTCAGCCGGTACTCGATCAGGCGGGGCTGACCCTCCGCCAGCGCGGCCCGGGCATCGGCGACGGCCTGGAGCTCCATCGATCCCCCGCCAATTGTCCCTTGAAAGTGACCATTGCCGAAGACCACCTGCCTGGCGGCGCTATGCCGCGGGGTGGAGCCGACCGATCGCACCATCGTGATCAGGGCCAGGCGCTCGCCACGCTCCAGTGCGGCAAGTACCGGCTCTAACAGTTCATTCATACGCCTCTTCCTTATTCGAAACGGTTACCTCGCAAAGAGTATAACCTACACCGTGAAATGTACAACATGATGTTGTCGGGACCAGCCTGATTTCGCGCCCCACCCGTCCGAGTTGACTCGAACAGGTGCTACCTAATCCCCGGCGCGGGCGCCCGCGGCCTGGGTGACACTCTCCTCGCGGGGTTGCTCGACCGTGCTGGTGGCGCGGCGGCGGGCCTCGAGGCGCTGGTACCAGGCGGGGTGGCGTTTCTGGGCGTAGCTGCGCGGCACGCTGGTGCGGAACATGGAGAGGAGCAGGGGCCAGTTGGCCGGCACCAGCAGCAAGGGCAGGAGGTGAACCAGCAGCATGACCGCGATGCCGATGGTAGCCAGGTCGTGGATGGCGGTGGCCGAGGCGACCAGGGGGCTGGGCAGGGGATACAGGTAGCGCAGGACCTTGAGCAGGCCTGTGACCACGATCACCCCGATCAGGAGCGCCCAGAGGGGATAGGAGAGGGTCTGCTCGGTCGCCAGGTACTTGTCGGCGTGGTCGGGCTGGTAGCCCAAGAGGGCGCGCAGGTAGCGGGCGATGGGCTGGCGGATCGCCCTGGGCCAGGGCAGCCGCAGGACGGCGCCCTCGGGGCCGAAGAGCCCGGCGTACTCGCAGAGCTCGCCGATCAGGTCGCGCAGCACGCCGAGGCGTTTGGGCAGCAGCCCGGTGCCGGCGCTCATCGCATGGCGGGTGAGGTGGGTGAAGATGGCGACGAGGACCAGGGCGGCGCCGAGGTAGTGGATCAGGAAGACCAGGCGCAAGGGGGGCTTGCCATCGATCCAGCCCAGCACCAGGGCGCCGGTGAGCAGGCCCAGGAGCAGGCCGATGGCGTTGAGCCAGTGGGCGGCGACCGAGCTGCGGTCGTGGC
>DOUV01001049.1 GCA_003520455.1 Chloroflexota bacterium
GATGGTCAGGTTCAATTGGAAACGTCCAAAAGGCGGGGCCAGCGGCGGGCATATGCCGCCCAGAGCAATCCCCGCCACGATAGTGCGGTGTGATGATTGAGCCGGAACCGGATGGTAGACGATAGATAAAGAAAGAGCCAGAGCTGCACTCTTGGACGGCGTAGACGAGTGCAACCCGTCGTGACCCTCACGGGGGAGGTCTACGACGGGTGTCGTGACGTGCCTGTTGTTCGGCCATTTTGTGAAGCTTCGAGCGCTTACCCGTCTTCGCAGGACCCCATTGTCAACCAGGCTTGAGGAAAGGATGGAAGGGATGAAAAGGCCCCTGACGACTGCCTTTGTCTTGATCGCGCTGCTGATGCTTGTGACGGTCGCCGCCGGTCTGGCGGTGGCGGCCACGGGTGGTCCGGTTTTGATCAACGAGGTCCTCGCCAGCCACACCGGCACTGACGACACCGAGTACATCGAGCTGTTCGGTACGCCTGGTACCCCTCTGTCCGGTCTGAGCCTGCTCGTCGTGGAAGGTGACGCGGGTGCCGGACCGGGCACCATAGACCGACGGATTGACTTCAAGCCGTTTCACACAATTGGTCCGAACGGCTTCTTCTTGGTGGGCAATTGCGCCGGCCTGCCGGCCCACTATGGTGTGACCCCGGACACAGCCATCAGCGATAACTTTCTCGAGAACTCGTCCCTGACAGTGGCCCTCGTGGAAACCGCATCGCTGAGCGGCGGCCTGGTGTCGAGCGGTGAGATCGTTCACGATGCCGTCGCCTTGACCGACGGCGGTACCAGCGACGTGTTCTTCTTCGACGCGCCCGTCATTGGCCCCGATGGCGCCTTCTTCCCGGCCGGTGCCCGGCGCGTGACCGATGGCGGGGACACCGACACGGCTGGCGATTGGACCATCGCCGATTTCTTCCTCGGTCCGTCCAACACGCCAACGGGTGGGGGGCTCAACGGTTGCGCGCCCCTGGCGCTTACCATCCCCGAGATTCAGGGCGACGGCCAGCGGTCACCCTACGAGGGAGAAATCGTCGCGACGAGCGGCGTCGTGACCCTCTTCACCGCCAACAGCGCGAACTTCTGGCTCCAGGACCCTGACGGCGATGGCAGTTCGGCGACCTCGGACGGCATCTTCGTGGCAGGTGGCGGCTTCCCGGCAGCAGGCCCGAGACCAGCCGTTGGCGACCTTATCCGCATCACGGCCCAGGTGGAGGAGCAACAGTTCGGCAATGCCCTCCCCCTCACACGCCTGCGCAATGTGAAATCGATCGAAGTGATCTCCAGCGACAACCCGCTGCCGGCCCCAATCGAACTGGCAGACCTGCCGAATGAATCGATCATCGACGCCATCGCCTTCTGGGAGCCGCTGGAAGGGATGCTGGTCGCGGCGCGCAACGCGCTCGTCGTGGCACCGACCTCGGGCTTCGGCGAATTCGCGATGCTCGCGAAGGATGACGCTCAGCCAGGCTCGGGCTACTTCCCGCAGACCAGGCAGATCCTCGTCCGCAGTCTGGGCGGTGAGATGGTAGATTATAACCCCGAGCGCATCCTGGTAGACGACAGTAGCCTGGAGAACCCAATCCTCGTCCTGCCGGGCGACCGGGTGCGAAGCCTGACTGGCGCCGTCGACTACACGTTCGGCAACTACAAGCTCCAGCCCTCCAGCTTCGACGTAGAAAGGCACAACCTGCCGACCCTTCCGGCCAGCACCCGCTCGGGCCTACGGGGCGACACGGTCATCACCACGTTCAACGTCGAGAACCTGTTCGACCTGGTCGACAACCCGGCCAAAGATGACGAGGGCAGCACGCCGACGCCCGAGGAACTCGAGATCAAGCTGAGCAAGCTGGCGCTGGCCATCCAGATCGAGCTCGAGTTGCCCGAGATCATCGTCGTCCAGGAGGTCGAGAATACGGAGATCCTCCAAGAGTTGGGTGACCGGGTCAACGCGGCCACCGGTACGAATTACGAGGCGACCTCCTTTGAAACCAGCGACGGACGCGGAATCGAGGTCGGCTTCCTGTGGGATGCGAACCGAGTGGCTCTTCACGATGCCTACCAGCTCTCGGGTCCTGCTGTCGAGGCCGCCTTTGGGCTGGGTAGCCCCAGCCCCGGGCGCGAGCCGCTCGTGGGCGTCTTCGAGATTGACGGACGCACCCTCACCATCGTCGGCAATCACTTCAAGAGCAAGAGTGGCGACGACCCATTGTTCGGCGTGAACCAGCCGCCGATCCGGGTCACAGAGGTCCAGCGCAAGGCTCAGGCCCGCGTGGTTCGCGACTTCGTGAATTCGATCCTGGAGGCGAACCCGGACGCGCTGGTGATGGTCGCCGGCGACCTGAATGACTTCCAGTTTGGTGAGCCGGGTGAAGGGGCCGATCATCCGGTTGCCATCCTCGAAGGTAGTTCCGGGGAGGTTCCGCTCACAAATCTACTCAACCTTGAGAAGGACGCGGAAACTTTCACCTTCATCTTCGACGGCAACAGCCAGGTGCTCGACCACATGCTCGCCAGCCCGGCGCTCTACAACCTATTCGCAGCGGTTGACATTCTGCATTTCAACGCCGGCTTCCCCGCCGCCTTGAGCGACAACGCCAGCACACCGCTCCACGCAGCGGACCATGATCCGTTGGAGGGGCGTTTCCGTTTTCGCGAGTCGCCGTAAACGAGGGACCCTCAATGGCCGGTCGCCACTACGTCAGTTCTGTCATGAAATGAAGGAGGTGATGAAAGCGAAGACGCGCTAGCTCAACGAGGCATGGGATGCACAAGCGGCAAAAACTCACATGGAGGCGTCTACGATGAGAAAGCTGGCAGTATTGTTCGCCCTGGTCGCACTCCTGGTGATGGCATTGGCCGTCCCCGGGGCGGCACAAGGGCCCGATTTGCGGGTGCCGGACTCGGTTCGGGAAGCCACAGTCGGAGAGAAGGTCGCAACACAAACTTATATTGTGCGTATGGCCGAGGATCCGGTCGTTGCTTACGAAGGTGGGATCGCAGGCATTCCCGCCACGGCGCCCGCCCGTGGCCGGAAGGTCAACCCCAACGATAGGGCGGTGCAACGCTACGTAGCCCATCTCGATTCGCGCCACAACGACATTCTGAACCGGGTTGGGGCTGGCGGCAACAAGCTCTATGACTACCGCTTCACCTTCAACGGCTTTGCTGCCGTCCTCACCCCAGGCCAGGCGGCGGCCATCGCGGCTATCCCCGAGGTCATCTCCGTCGAGCCCGACGAGGTTCGGCACCTGACCACGGACAACAGCCCCGACTTCCTGGGACTGACGGCCCCAGGCGGCCTCTGGGACCAACTGGGCGGTCAGGGAGCGGCTGGTGAGGACGTGATCATCGGGGTGATCGATACGGGTATCTGGCCCGAGCACCCCAGTTTCTCGGATCAGGTAGACCTTGCC
>DOUV01000746.1:0-500 GCA_003520455.1 Chloroflexota bacterium
ATTCATTTGGAAAGGCGCAACAGGCGGACGTGGACAAAGGTGGGGGTGAGGCCGGCGGCATACCCCGCCGGCCTCGCAACATGCCTGCTCGCTGTGGAGCGGCCTGCAATCTCACCGCGTAACCGGCACCGCAGCCCTGGTCCGAACAGGCGTCCCTCCAGGCGCAGCGATCTCATCCATGGCCGCGCGCTTCGGTCGAATTGCTTCAAGGACGCCGCCCCGGCTCGCAGGAGCTATAGCGCGGGTTACCGCCGCGCATACATCGCGTCCTGGGCATAGCCATCGTGCAGGCCGCCGGTGTAGAAGTCGACCTGCGGTGAAGTGGCCAGCCGGTTGAACCCGGTCCAGACGACATGGATGCTCCCGTCCGAACCGACTGCCAGACCGGTGTAGTCGCCGTGGAAGATGTTGCAGTCCTTGCCCTCGGCGTGCGCGATCGGCGGATCACTGTAGCCCGCCGGGCCGCAGATGGCCGGCCAGCGCGACTGCGGGACGTACTG
>DOUV01000746.1:574-3100 GCA_003520455.1 Chloroflexota bacterium
CGTCGAGGAAGCGCCCCCGACCTTGAGCACGTGGTGGAAGGTGTCGGCGGGCGCCGGCGAGTCGTCCTGGTCCCAGGCGACTGCGAGCGTGCCGTCCGGCTTGTAGCCGGCCCACGGGAACCAGGCGGGGCCGTCCGTGTCCTCCACGAACTCTCGCAGCCCCCACGTCGCACCGCCATTGGTAGATTCGACCTTATAGACATCGGTGTCCAACCCGGGCCCGGCACCGCATGGGTCGTAGGTCGGGGCCGTACCGATGTTCAGACCCCCCGTTTCGGTCAGGAAGCAGCCCTTCGTCGCATTCGGATTCGGCGCGCCACGATCGGCAAAGACGATGGTCACGTGGTCCGCATCGGTGGGGTCAACGGTGATGTTGCCGATGGCATTCCAGCGGATCTGGTGCCCCCAGATGGTCTGGCGGCGGATGACCGAGAACGGCATGTCGCTCAAACCGTCCTCGAGCTGGACCGCGGGGACCGGATCACTGAACGTCTGGCCACCATTGGTTGACCTGACCACCATGAGCTGCGAGTCGAAGTCGAACGGGACTTCCCAGGCGGCCTCGTTCTGCCCATTGGCAAAGTGGACGTAGAGAGTCCCGTCTGAGGCCACGGCGGGGATCGAGAACTGGTCTTCGTCGCACTCGTTGGCAGGGCCAGTCGATTGGAACGTGCAGCTTGGATGGGAGCCCGAGATCTCCTTGGGCTCGGACCAGGTGCGACCACCGTCGTCGGAGTAGCTCAGGTAGATGGGCGACTCAGCGTAGCTCCCGAGGGGGCCGTTGAGGAAGCGGGTAGCGGTCAGGTAGGCGCGGCCGTAATACAGCGAACCCGGGTGGTTATCGACCGTCAACCACTCTTTATCCCAGAAGACGGCGTTGTTGGCGGGGCCGATCCCCGTGCCGGTACCCTTCATGACCGTGACCGGCTCGCTCCAGGTCATACCACCGTCCGTCGAGTAGCTGACCGAGACATCGCCCTGGGAGACATAGAAGCCACCGTGTCCGGCCACGTTCTCGAGCTGGGCCATGAGGACGGTGTCATGCGCGCCATCGAATGCAGGCGAAGGGTCGCCCGCGCCGTTGCCCGTCCGCATCGGGATCTGCCCATCGATCCAGTTCGCACCGCCATCAAACGAGACGAAGAAACCGGTGGGCACGATCGCCTGGCGCGCTCCGCTGGCGTTGTTGAAGCGGTAGTAGTAGTCGTTCGAGCCGGCGACAATGTGATCCGGATCATCAGGATCAACCGCAACGGCAATCTCGTTGTCCGGGGCGAAGTCCTGGCCGAACTCGGTCACGTTACAGCTCATATCCACCGCCGCTGACGGATTGCCCGAACTCTCGCAGCGGAAGCGCTCAATCTGCACCTTACTGAACTGGCCGCCGGTAATACCCGCGCCGCCCATCAGGTCAAACTGCTCGGGCGCAGGCAGCCACTTGATAGGGAACAAATCTGAGGAGCTCATCGGCTTGTCACGCGCGACGACTGATCCCGCCACAGCGCTCACGGCGATGAGAGCGACAGTGAGAGCGCTCAACAGCTGCGCTCGAACTCCAACGATGCGTTTCATGGCTCAGTATCCTCCTTGGATAAGGATTCCTTGTGCAGGCCGATACCGAGATCTCCCGTTTCGTGTCGCGGGGAAACCTCATCCCAATAATCCGCGGCCAAATAAAACTGGCGATATCACCCCCCCTCGACCAGATCACAGGGTAGTGCACGGGCGGCCGCGATTGGCGATGTCCACGGCGAGGCGTTGTAGCCTTCGTTCGCAGGCTGTCACCTTCTGCCAGCCGTGCCTGGAAGCTGCCAGGAGCCGCCGCTGCGCGGAGGCCACGACTCGCCTGGCAACTGCTTGGGACTTCGTGGCAGAGTTCGACTGCTGGCACGATCGCTCAGCCTGGCTGATAGACAAGCGAAATCGACTCCCAAGGTGACCAGAGCGATCAAGGAGTTGGCTGCGCGAGACATGGGCAACGGCACATCGCGTATCGGCACCGATACTACCAACTTCGATTGTTGTGGCTTGGCTGGTGGTCGACGGGGACCGGCGGGATGACGAGTTCCCTGTGATGCGCGCCCGCTTTGGGACACACCTCAGACTTTTTATGCAGTGATTGCGGATAGACTGCGGGGAGCGCCGCTGTTGAAAGCGGCGCCTCGACGGTACCGGTATCGTAACAACTTTTCACCGAAGGGTCAATAGTTTCCAGGACCAAAGCCCCCCAGTTCCGCCATTTCAACAATAAGCCGATCGGCAAGAGGACCTGTGTACACCAGAAGGTGCAGCGAGTGGTTGCTGGGACCAACGCAACCTGCCCCGGCCGGTATCACTATCGACTAAGATTCAGTATTCTTGGCGCGCCAACTGATGAGAGGGGAGCGATTGGAGACTTCCGAAGTCTTCTTGCACCTTTCCAAATTACTCCGACACACAGCGTGCTCGGAGGGGCACGCCCGGCCGGAGGCCCCCGGCCGCAGTATCAACCGCCGCGCTCGTGTTCTCCTCCGCGTCGGCGGACAC
>DOUV01000518.1 GCA_003520455.1 Chloroflexota bacterium
CGTGCTCACTTACGCTCTCGGCCGGCGGCTCTTCACCGTGGGCGTAGGATTGACGGCGGCAGCGGCCGTGGCGCTGGCCACGCTGCACGTGCAATTGGCGCACTTTTACACAGTTGATCCGTTGCTGACGGCGTTGGTGATGGCCGCGCTGCTGGCGATGACGGCCGTGGCCGAGCGCGGTTCGCTGCGCGCGAGCGCACTGGCTGGGCTGGCGACGGGGTTGGCGATCGGCACCAAGTTCAGTGCGGCAATCCTCTTCCTCCCACTGGTACTGGCGCATGCGATTGATGGCTTCGACGCCAGGCAACAAGCCCGCCTGCACACTCTCTGGCGAGGACCGGGCCGTGTACGGGCGGCGCTGGATCTCTGGAATGGGCTGGATGCTCAGCGCGGCTGGCGATGGCTCCTCCCCGCGCTTGGCGGGGCACTGCTGGCCTTTGCCATGACCAACCCCTACGCGCTGGCTGATCTCTACCAGTTCGCCACCAGCATTGGCGCGCAGAGCGCCATGGTCCAAGGGCGCTGGGTGTTGCCCTACACCGAGCAGTACCGTGGCACCTGGCCCTATGTCTATTTCATCAGCCAACAGGTGCGCTGGTTTCTCGGCCCGACGCTCGGCCTGCTGGCGTGGAGCGGCCTGGCCTGGCTGGGCTGGAGGATCGTCCGAGGTGCGTCGCACCTGGTTCAGCCGCACGAGTGGCCCGCGGTGGCCTGGGGCGTCCCGTACTTCGCTCTAACCGGGGCCTTTTTTGTGAAGTTCCCGCGCTACCTCCAACCGCTGACGCCACTGCTCTTCATCTGGGGGACGGCACTGCTCTTCCGTGCGACCCGGCGCTGGCTGCGGGCGCGGCAGGTGCTGTTGGTGCTGATCTTTGGGCCGGCGGTGTTCTACGCACTGGCCTTCACCAGCATCTACGACCAGCGCCACCCCTGGATCCAGGCGAGCGAGTGGATCTATCGCCACGTGCCACCAGGGTCCACGATCATAGTTGAGCTGTGGGACCATCCCCTGCCGGTCTCGATGGACGTGGATGGTACCTGGCACCGCGGTCGAGAGTACAAGCAGGTGGAGGTAGATCCTTACGACGCGGAGACTCCACTCAAGGAATTTTGGTTGGTGCAGCATCTGACCGCGGCCGACTGGGTCGTGCTCTCCAGCCCGCGAGGGTGGGAGGTTCTACGCCATTTGGGGCGCGAGTACTCACTGATGCCCACGTACTACAAGGGGCTGTTGACGGGCACCGCTGGCTTCGAGGTCGCCGGCCTCTGGCGCGTCGAGCCGCGTCTGGGACCGATCTCGCTGAGCCACAACCCGTTTCTCTCGGCCCTGCTCCCGACCCCGGCCGCCTGGGATGCTGCCGCCCCGGCGCCATGGACGCTCGACTTGGGCTTTGCCGACGAGAGCTTTAACGTCTACGATCATCCAATGCCCATCATTCTGCGCAAGACGCAGTCGCTGGGGTTCGAGGCTCTGCGGGTGCGGCTCTGGCCGGAGTTGGAGACGGGTACGATTGGGGTTGAGAGTGAGAAGTAGCGGAGCGTAAAACGCGACGCTCGTTTGGAACCGTGCGTCTTGCAAGTCGACTTGAGAACGGGACGAGTATGCTGCGTGAGAAAACGGAGCACGGATCGTGGGGTCACTGTGGAACCATTGGAGAAGTGCCCGTCGCACACGGCACTCCGTTTGAGCGTTACATTTTACGGAATGGACTCATGGGAACGAAAGGCCGAATCCTCCTCGGAACCGCCATCAGCCTGATCCTGCTGGTGTTGATCTTCCGGAACACCAATTGGGGTGAGATGTGGGCTGCGCTGCGGGCCGCCAATTACTGGCTGCTGGGGTTGGCGGTGTTCGTCACTTTCCTGGGGGTGGTCGTGCGCGCGTTTCGTTGGCGGGCGCTGTTTTGGCCTGAGAGCAGCCTCTCGATGAAGGCGCTGTTCGACGCCGTGAACGTGGGCTATCTGGCGAACAATCTGCTGCCGGCCCGCGCGGGCGATGTCCTGCGGGCTTACTTTGCGGGCGAGTGGGCCGATACCAGCGTGACCCACGCGCTCTCGACGACGGTCGTGGAGCGCGTGGTTGACACGTTGCTGATTGTGGCGATGCTCTTCGTGCTGTTACCCTTTCTGCCGCTGCCGCGGACCCTCGTCGACGCGGGGCTGGGGGTGGGCGGTGTGCTGGTCGTTGCGAGCGTGGTGATGATGGCCCTCTCACTGCAGCGCGAGCGCGGCCGCCGGATTCTGGCTGCGCTCCTGCGACTCGTGCCGAGGTTGGATGCCACCGTCTGGTCGGAGCGGTTGATCGCGCTGCTCGACGGCTTCGCCATCTTGCGGGCGCCGGGCGCTCTGGCACGCGTGCTCGGTTGGTCGATTCTCGTATGGGTTGAGGGGATCCTGATCTATCTGTTGACGTTTCGGGCCTTCGGCCTGGGCGCGCTCTCGCCGGCGGTGGCCGTGCTCACGATCTGCGCGGCGGCGCTTGGCATGGCCCTGCCTTCGGCGCCGTCAGCCGCGGGTGTTTTCCACGGGGCGACCTTCGCCGTTCTGGTGGCGTTTAGCGTGCCGGACGATCTGGCTCGCACCGTGGCGGTTGCCCTGCACGGCATCAATTTCCTGACGCTCACCGTCATGGGTTTCTGGTCGCTCGCGCGCCGGGGGCTTTCATACGGCGAGCTGACGAAGCGTGCTGTTGCACCCAAGGAACCAGTTGCTCTCGATTCGTCTGGAAATTGAGGGAGTCCGGCGGAACTGGCGGCGGCCACCGTGGCACGACTCCTGCCGAGTTCCCCTGGACCCGGTCGCTCGGCGGCAATAGAGGGAGCGGAGAGGTATAACAATGGCCAAGGTACTCATCACCGGTGGCGCCGGTTTCATTGGTTCGAATCTCGCCCGGCGTCTGTTGAGCGAGGGGCACCAGGTCACCATCTTTGATAATCTCTCGCGCTCTGGTGGGCAGAGCAACCTTGAGTGGCTGCGCGAGGGTTACGGCCCGGAGAGCTTCCGCCTCATCCAGGCCGATCTGAAGGAGTTCGACAGGCTTCTCCGGGCGGCCGAGGGGGCCGAGCGCGTGTATCATTTGGGCGGCCAGGTGGCGGTGACCACGTCGGTGCGTGATCCGCGCGCGGACTTCGAGGATAACGCGTTGGGCACGTTCAACGCGCTTGAGGCGGCGCGGTTATCGGGCTCGAACCCGATCTTTTTGTATTCCTCGACCAATAAGGTGTACGGCGGGATGGAGGATGTGGCGCTGGTCGAGCAGGACGCACGCTACAGGTATCGCGATTTTCCGCACGGCATCCCCGAAACGCAGCCGCTCGATTTCCATTCGCCCTATGGGTGTTGTTACTCGGAGGACACCGACATTCTGACGCGCAGAGGCTGGAAGCGATTTTACGAATTGGTTCCTGAAGATGAGGTCTTGACTTACAACCTTGAACGCAAAGTAGCGGAGTTTCAAAGGCCAACCGCGCATTTTGCCTTTTCGTATGAAGGCAAAATGTTCGTCCAAACCAATCGCCGCCTAAAAACGTGCGTGACGCCCAATCACAAAATGCTCGTGTCGTGGGACTGCAATCATGATGAACTCGAAAAGCCACGCCTGGTCGAAGCGCAGTTGATTGAAGGTAAGCCGGTGGCTTATCTCCTCGCAGCGGAGGTCGAAGGTGGCCAGGAAACCGTGGAGTTCGTCCTACCAGAAACGAAGGCCAGAAAGAATAAGCATCATTTTCCGGCCAGGGCGATACCAATATGTGACTGGTTGCGCTTCCTGGGTTGGTATGTCGCGGAAGGGCACTGCTACCAAAACAAGAAAACTGGCAATTGCACGGTGACATTGACGACTTATTCTCGAACCGAGGAAGCTGTTGCGGTGATGCAGTCTCTTGGCTTATCGCCCGTGGTGGACAAGCACCACGTGACTGCCACTTCAGGACAGTTGTATGAATATGTCCGATTGCTTGGCAAGAGTCATGAGAGGCATATCCCGCACTGTGTTAAAGAACTGAGCCGGAAACATCTCATCATTCTGCTAAGATTTTTGCTTGATGGCGATGGAGATCTACAGAGCGAGAATGGCTGGTGCTATACAACTGTGTCCAGACGTTTAGCGGATGATGTTCAGGAAATTGCTGTTAAGTGTGGGATGGCGGCATCGGTTTCTTTGGACCCAGAAGGGTTCTATCGGGTTTATATCAGCACAACCCGCACGGCCCAATGTAATCTGAGCGAAGACGAAAGTGAATGGGTCGATTATGCCGGGCAAGTTTACTGTGTTGAAGTGCCCAACTCCGTTGTGCTCGTTCGCCAAAATGGCCACGCTTATTTCTCTGGAAATTCCAAAGGCGCCGGCGACCAGTACGTGCGCGACTACCATCGGATCTACGGTCTGCGCAGTGTGGTGATGCGCCAGTCGTGCATCTATGGGTACCGCCAATTTGGGATTGAAGATCAGGGCTGGGTCGCCTGGTTCACCATCGCGGCCCTCAAGGGGCGTCCGATCACGATCTACGGTGACGGCAAGCAGGTTCGCGACGTCCTCTTCATCAAGGACCTCCTGGATGCCTACGAGGCTTCGGTCCAGCAGATTGATCACGCAGCCGGCCGGGTCTACAACATCGGTGGTGGCCCCGACAACACAATGAGTGTCTGGGCGGAGTTTGGGCCGCTACTCGAAGAGCTCCTCGGTCGACCGATCCCGGTCACTTACAGCGATTGGCGTCCCGGGGATCAGCCGGTCTATATCTCTGATATTCGCAAGGCAGAACGCGAGCTTGGTTGGCGTCCCCGCGTGTCCGTACGCGAGGGAGTGACGCACCTGTTTGAATGGATTCGGGATAATCAGCACCTCTTTGATCATCTTTGAGTTACGGGGGACAGGTTGAAGGTTGGGCAATGGACCATCTGTGCCGCGCCAGGGTAATTTCAACGATCACGATGTTCAATCGACGCCAAACAATGCCTGCCCAGATTCCGGCGAAGTCGAGCCACGAACTGGCCCTGTTCTGACCTTTAACCTTTCGCTCATATGGAATAGGGTGTGTAGCGTATGCGAGCGCCTCGCGCTCGCATACGCTACACCAGTATGAGCGTAACCGTTAACCTTCCGACCTTACAACCGTTTCATGAAGATTCTTTTTGCTCTGACTTACTACCGTCCGCACGTCTCCGGCCTGACGATCTACGTCCAGCGGCTGGCCGAGGCGCTGGCCGCGCGTGGCCATCAGGTGACCGTCCTGACCTCGCACTACGACCAGGCCCTGCCGCTGGAAGAGACCATCCACGGGGTCCGGGTGGTGCGCGTGCCCGTAGCGTTCCGAGTCAGCAAGGGCGCCATCATGCCGAGCTACCCGGCCGTCGCGATGCGGCTGCTCCGCGAGCACGATGTGGTCGCGGCGAACCTGCCGAACACGCCGATCGAGGCTCTGCTGTTGCCGCTGATGGTCCGCTTTCTGGTACGCCGGCCAGTCACGATGACCTACCACTGCGACGTTCAGTTGCCGGCGGGGTTCTTCAACCACCTGGTCGATGAGGTGGTGTTCCTCAGCAACGTCGCCGCCGCCACGCTCGCCGATCGTCTGGTGGCCTACACCCAGGATTACGCCACCCACAGCCGTCTGTTGAGGCGCTTCCCGGGCAAGCGCGTCGTCATTCCCCCGCCGGTGGACATGCCGGCGCCGACAGCCGACCAGGTCGAAGCCTTCCGGCACCGTTTCGATCTCTGTGGCAAGCGTGTAGTGGGCTTCGTGGCTCGCTTCGCCACGGAGAAGGGGGTCGAGTACGCGCTCCACGCCATTCCGCGCATTGTGGAAGAGCTTCCCAACGTCAAGATTCTCTTCGCCGGAGAGTACAAGAAGGTCATCGGTGAGGAGGCTTACTGGGCGCGGCTCCAACCCCTTCTTCAGCGGTACGCCAACCACTGGCAGTTCACCGGGGTGCTCGATCCGACCGATCCTGCGGAGTTGGCGAGCTTCTACGCGGCCTGCGACGTGACCATCCTGCCCAGCATCAATATGACCGAGAGCTTCGGGCTGGTACAGGTCGAGAGCATGCTCTGCGGGACGCCGGTCGTGGCCAGCAATCTGCCGGGCGTGCGCCAGCCGGTGACGGTCACCCAGATGGGGCGAATCGTGCCGATCAAGGACTCGGCTGCGCTGGCCCAGGCGATTGTCGAGGTGATTCGCCACCGCGACGAATACCGCCACCCGCGGGCGGCGATCAGCCGGACCTACAGCATCGGCCGGACGGCCGACGAGTACGAGCAGCTGTTCACGGGATTGATGGCCCAGCCTTCCCGCCGGGAGCGCGGCGCCCTCGGCCTGCGCGGCAAAGCGATGCTGGCATTGACTCTGCTCGTGATGCTCGTTGCGGCGTTCCTACCGCCAAAGCGTGTCGAGTAGAGACTGGAGCCTGATGGCTACTTCGGCCAAGAATGATATGCTGACGACCCGGCGTGACTATCTCGCCGATCACCTGCGCGATGTGCCGGCATTCCGAGCACTGCTGCGGGGTGTGGAGTGCCGCCTGTTCGAAGCCGCCGGCGAACTGGAACGGCCGATTCTCGATTTGGGCTGTGGCGATGGCCATTTCGCTTCGATGGCCTTTGCCGAGCCGCTCTTCACCGGGATCGACCCCGATGAGGCGATGGTCCGAGAGGCGCGGGATCGTGGCGTCTACCGCTGGCCGCTCGTAGCCGATGCCACACGTATGCCGTACGCCGATACCAGTTTCGCGACGGTTGTGGCCAACTGTGTCGTCGAGCACATCCCGGACATCGAAGCAGTGATGGCTGAGACGGCCCGTGTCCTGAAACCCGGTGGCCGCTTTCTCTTCGGCGTGCCGAGCCACAAGTTTGCTGAGTTCCTGTTGGGCAGCACGCTTTTGCGTGCTCTTGGCGTGCCCAGCCTGGCCGAGACCTACGGTGCCTGGTTCAATACTCACTCGGCACATTTCACGACCGATAGCCCCGAGCGGTGGCTGGCACGCCTCTGCCGTCACGGATTCGAGGTTGAGCACTGGGAGTACTACATGTCGGCGGCTGGTCACCGAGCTTTCGACCTGGCGCACTACCTGGGTGTCCCACGGTTGATCAGCCGCAAGCTGACGGGGAGATGGGTCGCCTTCCAAAACCCGCTGACCAACGCGCTCTTCGTTGCCTGGCTGCGGCCGTACTACGAGGAGGGCCCTCCACGCGTCGGTGCGTACATTTTCTTTCACGCTCGGAGAGAGGGAAGAGGGAACAAGTAGCAGTCGGGACCGCGACCGTCGCTCCAGGATTTCCCTGTTGCTGCCCGTGATCTGCGACTTGCCATGTGAGACCTATGACGCGCCTGCCGATCCTACGAGGAGTTATCCGCCCACTGTTCCCGGTTGCGGCCCTGGGGGCGGCTGTGGCCGGCCAGTTAGAGCTTCGCGCTGATCCCCACCGTGGTCTGGTCCTGTATGCTGTCGGGCTGATCGCTCTGCTTGCGAGCGGCGCCCCGGCCCTTGGTGGCGCCCGACGAGCCTGGGTCGAGCGTGATGCGCGCCTGAAGGTGCGCCCGGTTCCGCTGGTGGCGGCCTTGCTGCTCGCGGCGCTCGCCTGGCTCGAGAGTGGTGCCAATCGGTTCACCCTGCTCGGCGTGCTGGCCTGGGTGGGCGCGACCGGGAGCTGGCTCCGGGCCTGGTGGCCGGGGGTCGAGAGCCGGGGAGCGCAGAGTCTTCCCGACCGGCCTCTCTCCACGGACCGCTCCAGCAGGGTATGGCCGCTTGCGCCGATGCTCGTCGTTCTGCTCGTGGCGGCCTTCTTCCGCTTCCACGGCTTGCAGCAGCTCCCGCCGGAGATGACCTCCGACCACGCTGAGAAACTTTTCGACGTGCGCGACGTCCTGGCCGGTGTGCACCGAATCTTCTTCCCGCGAAACACCGGTCGCGAGCCGGCCCAGTTCTATCTGACCGCCCTGCTGGCGGGGCCACTCGGTTTCGGCCTCAACCACATGGCGCTCAAGACCGGGACGGCCATCATCGGGTGGCTGACCGTGCCGCTGACCTACGCGGCGGCGCGCCGGGGCGCTGGAGCATCGCGGAG
>DOUV01000374.1 GCA_003520455.1 Chloroflexota bacterium
CTCGGCCTGAGCCTGGGCCTCGCGCTCGAAGCGCCTGGCGTTGGCCAGCGTCTGGATGCGGTATTGCTCGGCCTCGGCCGGCTTGCGGACCGTGGCCTCGAGCTCCTGCTCGCGGCGGAGGGTCTCCTGGCGCTGGACGTCGATCTGCTTCTGCTTCTCGACGACCTGGATCTGGGTCTCCTCCGCCTTGATCTGCTGGTTCAAGATGGCCTGCTGGAGCGTGTAGGCCATCTCGGCCTCGGCCTTCTTGCGGTTGACCTCCGTGTCGTAGGCCGCCTTCTGCACGTTGTACTGCTTCTCGGCCTCGGCGATCTTGGTCTGGGCCATGAACTCGGCCTCGCGTGAGGCCTGAAGCGCCTCCGCCGCTTTGATGCGGGCGTCACGCTCGGCGAGGGCCTTGCCGATCTCGGCGTCGCGCTTGACCTCCGCCGTGCGGGCCTGGCCGAGGGCGTCCAGGTAGCCCTGGTCGTCGCGGATGTCGCGGATGGTGAACGAGACGATCACGAGACCCATGTTGGCCAGGTCGGCCGCGGCGACCTCCTGGACGCGCTGCGCGAAGGCGTCGCGGTCCTGGTAGATCTCCTCGACGGTCAGGGTGCCGAGAATCGCGCGCAGGTGCCCTTCGAGGGTTTGCAGGGCGACGTTCTTGATCTCCTCGGTCGATTTGCTGAGAAACTGCTCGGCCGCCGTGCCGATCGAGATGTCATCGCCCCGGATCTTGACCTGGGCGACCCCGTCCACCGTCACGGGCACGCCCCGCTGAGTGTAGACCTTGGGAGTGATCACGTCGATCGTCATGATCTCGAGCGAGAGGTCGTCCGCCCGTTCGACAATCGGCAGGATGAGGGTGCCGCCCCCCTTGACGATGCGGTAGGCACGCGTTTCGATCTCGCCGGTGTTGGGGTCGCGGAAGCGGTGGCGCCGGCCGGAGATCACCAGCACCTCGTTGGGACCAACCTTCTTGTAGCGTGTGGCCAGGGCGGCGGCGCCAATCAGCACGAGAAAGAGCAGCACGAGCCCCAAGAAAACACCAACAACAGCACCCATGGAAACCTCCTTCTGGTGGCGAGGGATGGTATTCGCCCGATCGAGAGCCGGCATTTCGCCGCCGACTCAATGGAACGTAGATGCCGCCGGGGCGCGCCCTCATGCGGCGATGACGGTGGGGATCGCCCCGCGACGCCGGAAACCGGCAGATTATTACGCTTTTCTGATCTGAGTGAATCAGCGGGTTATCAGCGCAGATCAACGTTCTCTGTGGTGTCGGTCATGAGCGCGGACGTCCTGCGAGAGAAACGGCTCACGTGGGCACAGGGTCAGCGCGTTTCACGGACGATAGCAATGGGACCGCTCATCTCCTGGATGATGACGAGTTGGCCGCGGGGGATGGGCTGGCCGGTGGCGCTCCGTGCGATCGTCGTCACTCGGGTGCCCTGGGCGACAAAGGCGATCTCGCCAACGCTGTTGGCAGGGATGGCTGTAATGACGGTGCCAGTGGTGCCATAGAGCGACTCGAGACGAATCTCGCTGCTTCCCTGGGCGCCGGCCAACAGGCCGCCGTAGAACAGGTACATCACGAGGCCGAAGAGGACCCCTCCACCGAGCGCGAACAACGTGCTGGCGAGGGTGCCCAGCCCAATGACCAGCGAGGCCAGCAGCCCAAACCCGCCGAAGCCGCCCAGCCCCGTAGCCACGATCGTGGGGCTGAGGGGTGAGACGTGAACGCTCCCGTCGAAGTTGTTGTGGCCCGCCAACTCGTGGTGGTCGCCCCCGTGGAGATCGAGTTCGTGGTGGAGACCGATCCCGGCATCATGGGCCTCGATACTGTGACCACCGAACTCCCCGCCCAGGAAGGCGATCAGGGCCCACCCCACGCCAAAGACCAGAGCCGCCGCGAAGACGATGTCTAGCGCGCTCCAGACGCCGGCTGTCATGGGGTCACGCTCCTTTCATCACGCCGCTGTGATGCCTGGATCATACCATACAGGATGCACCCGGTAAAGGTCTATACGACGGATCCGGCCCCCAGGTTTCGGCAATCTATCGACCGGAAATCAACACGCTGTCGACATCGTGGGATCGAATCTCCGGGTGGGGCACACTGCGGCGAGACCGTTCTGCTCTCCTTCGCCCGCCAGAGCGCCGGTCAAGTCATCCCATGGAGGGTGGGAGCAAAGACTTCCGAAGTCTTGTACGCAGGCGGTCTCCGCCTCGATCACTCCCGTCGGCGCGCGTTGGACCAGCACGATCCCCACCAGACTTCGGAAGTCTGACGACGTGCCCGGCGCCCTCGGCGATGGGGACCGGGGCGATAGGAGTGCCCCTGCGGGAATCGGCGCTCACCGGGAGAATCCGCCATCTTGCGCTTTCCGCGGCCGGATGAAGTTACTATAATCATCGCTGTTGGCCGTTAAGGGCGAGCGGCGGGAGAGGGGGTATGGTGCGGTTTGAAAGTGAGCGACGATGAGCAGCTTGCGCCTCGATGGCGAGCATCTGACGGTCGCCGATGTCGTCCGCGTGGCGCGTAGCGCTCCTGGGGACATACGCGTCATACTGGACGAGGCCGCGCGCACTCGTGTGGTGGCCAGCCGGGCGGCCGTCGAGCGCCTGGTTATGGAGGGTCGGGTGGCCTATGGCATCACCACGGGCTTCGGAGCCTTCAAAGACCGCCTCGTCTCGCGCGAGCAACTCGATGAGTTGCAGCGCAACCTGGTGCTGAGCCATAGTGTTGGGGTTGGGCCACCCTTCGCGCCCGACGAGACGCGCGCTCTCATCCTGGTACGGGCCAACCAACTCGCGAAGGGCCTGTCGGGCGTGCGGCCGGTGGTGATCGATCTGCTTTTGGAGTTGCTTCATCGGGGCGTCTTCCCGGTGATCCCCCAGCAGGGCTCGCTCGGTACGTCGGGCGACCTGGCGCCGCTGGCCCACCTCGCCCTGGTGCTGATCGGTGAGGGCACGGCGCTCGTGGGGGAGGAGACCCTTCCGGGCCGGGCGGCACTGGCCCGCGTAGGTCTCGAGCCTCCGGTGCTCCAGGCCAAGGAGGGCCTCGCGCTACTGAATGGCACCGCCGTGATGACCGGCGTCGGCGCCCTGGTGACCTATGATGCGGAGATGAGTGCCCACGCGGCTGACAGTGCCGGGGCGCTCTCACTGGAAGCGCTCGAGGGCACCGGTGAAGCGTTCGATCGGCGCCTGCAGCGCGCCAGGCCACACCCGCGCCAGGTGGAGGCGGCCCGCTACCTGCGCCAGCTCCTGGCGGGCAGCGAGTTCACGCGCGGCTACGACCCGCTGCGCGTGCAGGATGCGTATAGCCTGCGCTGCATCCCGCAGGTCCATGGTGCGGTGCGGGATGCCATCGCCTACGCGCGCTGGGTCCTCGAGATCGAACTCAACAGTGCCACGGACAATCCGCTCATTTTCGTTGAGGGCGACCAGATCGACGTGCTGAGCGGCGGCAATTTTCACGGTGAGCCGGTGGCGCTGGCGATGGACTACCTGGCGATGGCGCTGACGGAGCTGGGCAATATCTCCGAGCGCCGCATCAATCGTCTCATGGATGTCCACTGCAACGGGGGGCTGCTGCCCCCCTTCTTGACGGAGGCCGGCGGCCTGAATTCCGGGTTCATGCTGGCGCACTATACCGCCGCGGCCCTCGCGAGCGAGAACAAAGTCCTGGCCCACCCCGCGTCGAGCGACTCGATCCCGACCTCCGCCGATGTTGAGGACCATCAGAGTCTTGGCACGATTGCGGCCCGCCAGGCGCGCGAGGTTCTCGGAAACACAGCGACGATCATCGGGATCGAGCTGTTCTCGGCCGCGCAGGGGATTGATTTCCGCCGGCAGCGCGCAGGCCGTGCGCTGCGACTTGGCCGAGGGACATCCCCTGTCTACAATCTCATCCGCTCTGAGATCCCATTCCTGGAACGCGACACCTTCATGCAGCCCTACATTCTCGCAGCGACTCGATTGGTCCGGAGCGGCGCGGTGGATGCCGCGGCTCAGACGGCTGTGGCCCGCCCAAGCAGTGATGACGGGGAAACCATGAGGAGTGGAGGCTAGGCGAGCAGTTTTCCGATCCTGCCTTCATGCTGTCTGGGATTTCTCCATGAGTAGCGTAGAAGGAGGTACGTTGTGGTCAGCTACGCATCACTCGGACACCGGGACGGCGCCGGCCTGGCGCAGAGGGCTATCGATGAGGCCCGGCGCCCATGTCGATGGGAGGTGGCGCGATGAGGCCAGGAGCTATCGTGCTGATTGGCGGTCGCCCGATGGACAAGGACGAACCGGAGGATCTCCACCGCCTCTGCCTCTCCTTTGCCCGCCCAACTCGGCGGGTCTCGGTGGTCGGCGCGGCCTGGAATGAGCCGGGCTACATCGCCGAATTGGTACAGCACTACGCCGGACTCGGCGCCAATGCTGAGGATGCCGGCCTCTACGAGCGCGGCGACGCGGAGAATTGCGAGATCGTTGCGCGCCTGGCCCGCGCCGATCTGATCTACTTTGCCGGGGGTACTCCCCGGCAGCTCCTGGAGGCGCTGCGTGGGACACCGGCGTGGCAGCAGATTTTCGATGCCTGGTGCGGTGGTGCCGTGCTGGCCGGGATCAGTGCGGGGAGCGAGGTGATGGGCGCGGTCGTCGTCAGCCAGACGGCCGGGCCGGCTGGCCGCCGGGGGCTGGGGGGG
>DOUV01001063.1:0-4544 GCA_003520455.1 Chloroflexota bacterium
GGCCGCCAGCTTGATCTGCGCCGCGTGATCCGCGACAATCTACGCTACGGCGGCGAGCCTTTGACTCTGCGATGGCGCGAGCGCAAAACCCGTTGCCGGCCACTGGTGATCCTCTGCGATATCAGTGGCTCGATGGAGCGCTACTCGCGCATGCTGCTGCACTTCTTGCACGCCCTCAGCCACACCCTGGGCACCGTGGAGACCTTCGTCTTCGGCACGCGGCTCACGCGCATCACCCATCACCTCCGCCATCGCGACGTGGACGACGCACTGGACGAGGTCGGGCGCATTGTGCAGGATTGGTCCGGGGGGACCAAGATCGGCCAGGCGATCAAGAGCTTCAATTACGAGTGGGCCCGGCGTGTGCTCGGCCGAGGCGCGGTCGTTCTCATCATCAGCGATGGGTGGGACCGGGGTGAGGTCGATGTGCTGGCGCACGCGATCGGGCGGCTGCAACGCGCCGCCCATCGCCTGATCTGGCTCAATCCACTGTTGGGTTCGGAAAGCTACGAGCCCATCCAACGTGGTATGGCCGCAGCGTTACCATTCGTGGATGATTTCCTGCCGGTGCACAATCTCAAAAGTTTGGAGCAACTCGCCGAGGTGCTCAGCACCCTCAGCGACCGTCGCCCGGAGCGCCGGCAGCGGCCGCGGCTGCAGGTGGCAAGTAGCAGTTAGCGCGTAGTTGGGAGTACTTTTCATTTGCTCGATTCTCGATTGGGTCGTTGTCGCTCGCAGAGGAGCGGGCTGGGAGGATTGAGTCGGCTCCCATTGGGAAGGTCGAAATAGAGGTGGGCTCCAGACTTCTGGCCCCTGGGATGAGAATCTGACGCGATAGAAACCGGAGGGTAGTGATGCGCGACGTGATGGAGGCAATTGAGCGCTGGCGCGAGGAGGGCAAGGGAGTGGCTCTGGCTACAGTCGTCAACGCGGAAGGCTCAGCCCCGCGGCGCGAGGGCGCCAAACTTGCCGTCTCAAGCGAGGGCGAGATGGTCGGCTCGGTCAGCGGCGGTTGCGTCGAGAGTGACGTCATGTTCCAGGCGCTGGACGTTCTCAAGGACGGCCACCCGCGCCTGCTGCGCTACGCCATCACCGATGACATGGTCTGGGAGGTGGGGCTGGCGTGTGGCGGCGCGATCGAGGTCTTCGTAGAGCCGTTACGTGTCGCCGAGCCGACCGAGTAATTGTGAGAGGACGACGTGCTGCGTGCTACATGCTCCTGGCCATTGCCTGCACTTTGATTGATCACATCTCATGCATCACGCGTCACGTTTCGCACTCCGGATGATGCCATGCTTCGCCAACTGACTCCGTCTGAAGTTATCCAACGCCTGGAAGCCGCGCTTGCGGCCGGCGAGATGATTGCCCAGGCGACGCTGCTGACCGGCCTCGGCCTGAGTGGCGCCAAACTGCTGGTTTACCCTGACGGGACGCTCACCGGTGGTTTCGGCTCGGCCGATCTCGAGGACCGGGTTCGGCACGACGCAGCCGCGATGATGGCTCAGGCCCGCGGTCAACTTGCGCGCACTTACGACTACGAGGTGCCCACCCCCCCCGGCGGGTCGCCAGCTGTGGTCCGCGTGTTCATCGAGGTTTTCCCGCCGCCACCCCACCTCGTGATTTTCGGTGGGGTCCACGTGGCGATCCCGCTCACGACCCTCGCCAAGACACTCGGCTTTCGCGTCACTGTGGCAGATCCGCGTACCAAGTTCGCCAATCCCCAGCGGTTTCCCCATGCTGACGCCATTATCCCAGAGTGGCCTCAGAAGGCGGTCGAGCAGATTGAGATTGGTCCCTCGACCTATTGTGTCATTCTGACTCACGATCCCAAGATCGACGAGCCTGCGTTAACAGCGGTCCTCGGGAAGAATGCCGCCTATATCGGTGCGATTGGCAGCCGCAAGACGCACACCGAGCGCTTCGAGCGCATGGCCCGGCACGGCGTCAGCGCCGCGGCCCTGGACGAGGTCTACGCACCGATTGGCCTGGATCTCAACGCTGAGACGCCGGAGGAGATCGCGCTGGCGATCATGGCGGAGATCATCGCGGTCCGGCGCGGTGGGCGAGGCGGCTTCATGAAGGATGCCGATCCGTGAGCGAATGAGATGCTTGTTCTGAGAGCAATTCCTTTCGCAAAAAGCTCGTGGAGACCAATGCCATAGGCTCTTCACCCCGTATCCAGCTGCGAACACAAGCCCGCCCCCGGTGCTTGCCGGGCAGAAGGTGCAAGCCTGCAGAGCTTTATAGACCAAAACCGCAGGGGGATTCGCGGATTCAACGAACGGGCCATTCCGCACGGCCGAGATGAGACGAATACGAATCCGGAAACAACTCTGCCTCAGTTACGCAAAAGTTACACGAGGGGCTGTGTCTATCGGAAAGGTGAGAAACACCAAGCAAAAAGGAGATGGTTTCTATGTCAGACGAGGAAAGGACGGAAGTAACTGAAGCTGCCGTCGCTGTTCACTGGGGAGAGGAAGAGTATTACTACCCCCCCTTGGAGTTCATCGCCCAGGCAAACCTGACAGATTCGTCCGTCTATGAGCGTTTCTCGGAAAAGCACTTTCCCGAGTGCTTTAAGGAATTCGCTGATCTGCTCGACTGGTACCAATACTGGCACACCACATTGGACACCAGCAACCCTCCTTTCTGGAAGTGGTTTGTGGGCGGCACGATCAACGTCTGTTACAACTGTATTGATCGCCACCTAGAAGAACATCGCAACAAGGCCGCCTTTATCTTTGTTCCCGAACCAGAGGCAGAAGACCCTATCGCGATTACCTACCAGGACCTCTACGTACGGGTAAATGAGACCGCCGCTATGCTCCGGGACCTCGGCCTCCAGAAGAGCGATCGTGTGACGATCCACCTGCCCATGGTGCCGGAACTTCCCGTTACGATGCTGGCCTGTGCGCGCCTCGGCATCATTCACTCGGTCGTTTTTGCCGGGTTCAGCGGCCAGGCTTGCGCTGAGCGTATGGTGGACTCCGGAAGTGAGGTACTGGTGACCATAGACGGCTACCATCGCAACGGGAAGATGCTGGACCATAAGGTGCAGGCCGACGAAGCGGTCAGAATAGCTGGAGAGCTCGGCCAAGAGATTAAGAAGGTTCTGGTCTGGCGGCGGTATCCCAAGCAGTACCAGTCCGAGGCGCCGATGGTGGAAGGGCGTGACTCCTTCGTGGATGAGTTGTTGTCCAGGCAGCGCGGACAGCGGGTCGAGCCCGTCCCAATGCCCGCCGAAGATCCACTCTTCCTGATGTACACCAGCGGTACCACCGGCAAGCCCAAAGGCCAGCAGCACAGCACCGGCGGTTATCTGGCCTACGTGGCATGGACATCCAGGAACATTCAGGATATCCATCCCGAGGATGTCTACTGGTGCATGGCCGATATCGGCTGGATCACCGGCCATTCGTATATCGTCTACGGCCCGCTGGCCATAGCCGCGACCAGCGTCATCTACGAGGGCGTTCCCACCTACCCCGATTCCGGGCGACCATGGCGCATCGCCGAGCGCCTCAACGTGAACATCTTCCACACCTCCCCGACGGCTATTCGTATGTTGCGCAAGGCCGGTCCGGATGAGCCCGCCAGGTATGGGCATCATTTTAAGCACATGACAACAGTGGGTGAACCGATCGAACCGGATGTGTGGCGCTGGTATTATCGTGTGGTAGGGAAGAACAAGGCGGTCATTGTGGATACCTGGTGGCAGACGGAGAACGGCGGATTTCTCTGTACGACGGTTCCGGCACTCCAGCCCATGAAGCCGGGGAGCGCTGGCCCCGCCTTGCCAGGGATTTATGCCACCATCTATGACGACGGAGGCAACGAAATCAAGCCAGGTTCCGGCATAGCCGGGAACCTCTGCATCCGCAATCCATGGCCGGGCATCACACAGGGCATTTGGGGCGATCCCGAGCGCTTTATTGAGACGTATTACACCCGGTACAACAAGAACCCGGACAGCAAAGATTGGCGCGACTGGCCATACTTCTCCGGTGACGCTGCCATGCTGGCCGCCGACGGCTACTTTCGTATCCTTGGCCGTGTCGATGACGTCATCAACGTGGCCGGCCACCGGCTGGGCACCAAGGAGCTTGAATCGGCCATTCTGACGGTGGAGGAAGTCGCCGAAGCCGCGGTGGTGCCACGTCGTGATGAGCTCAAAGGTCGAGTGCCGGAAATCTACCTCTCACTGAAGCCGGGCTACGAGCCGAGCAGGCGGATTGAAGAGAAAGTCGTCAAGGCCATCGAAGACATCATCGGGAAGATTGCGCGGCCCAAGCACGTGTTCATCGTGTCCGATCTCCCGAAGACACGCTCGGGGAAGATCATGCGCCGCGTACTCGCTTCAATCTCCAACGAGCAAGATGTGGGCGATGTGACCACTCTGGCGAATCCGGAAGTGGTCGAAGGGATTCGTCGAATGGTTCAGGGGGATGGTATGAGCGAGGTATATACTGGATAGCAGTCTGTCTTCGAACAAGACTGCCAGCGCTTCGTCACGGGTATTGTGATAAGTGGCGCGCGCGGCTTAG
>DOUV01001063.1:4573-5090 GCA_003520455.1 Chloroflexota bacterium
CGCCACTCATCAATTCAGGCATGACAGGGTATCAGGGTGACACCAACGGGATGGAAGTCAAGCGACTGCCGGTGAAGAAATGGTATGTCTGAAAGAACTTCTCATCCTGGCTCCTCATCAGCTCTCATGTTCGTCTCCTCTGCCAGAACCATCCACGGCCTTCCCTCCACCCGCGTGACAAACACAATCAGCGGCCTCCCATCCGGCGTACTCTTCAACCTCCGCCGGAAGCGCTCCGGCTCGATGGGCGCACCGCGCTTCTTCACCGCGATCACGTTCGCGTCCAAGGCCTGCAATCGTCGGTTGAGGGCTTTGAGGTTGAAAGGCGCGTCTTCAACGACGCGCCACGCCCGCGCGAAGGGCGTCGCAACGAACTGCCCGGCAGTCAGGTAGGCAATGGCGGGGTCCAGCAACGCCGCGCCCAGGGCTGTACCCAGGTGCTCGACCAGCGAGGCCCGGATCACGGCGGGGTCAGGCTCGTAGAGCACGGCCTGGGGCCCACCCACCGGCCGCGGCT
>DOUV01000266.1:0-809 GCA_003520455.1 Chloroflexota bacterium
CCGCGCGGACCTCGCCCGGACTCCGCCGACGACCCTGCACTGGACGCACGATTCTTCGCCTGGAATGCCGCCGCGGCCTCCCCGCAGCCGCGCAGAAGCGCCCCAGCCAATGAATCGATCGTCAGGCGCTCGGTCCCTCGCCCGAAGGTCGCCGCGCCAGGGTTCGAACGAAGAATCGAGCGTGAGATGCACGGTCGTCGCCCGGAACCTCGCGGAGCGTGAGATGCACGGTCGTCAGCCGGGGTCCGGCGCGCAGGCTGGCACGGCCTTGGGATGCCGTTGAAGCCTTGATTCACTCGCCCAGCGGTGACACGATGCGCTTGCCGCCGCGGCCGTCGAGACAGGGGCGACCCGCGGGACATCGGCGTGGACCAATTGGAGGCACCGGGGCCTGCGCGTCGCTCCTGCGGCGACGAGCGTCCACCCCCGGTGGGAAGGAGGTTCCGCCCGTGGCCGAACGCGTCAGCTTGACCGTCAACGGCAAACGCCACCAGTTGGACGTCGAACCCAGACGTCTCCTGGTCCAGGTCCTGCGCGAGGACCTGGGCCTGACCGGGACCCACGTCGGCTGCGACACCAGCCAGTGNNCTCCAGCGGCGCCGGCGCCAGCCGAGGTTTCCAAGCCAGGAGCACCCGCGACCGCCCAGCAACCGGCGGAGATTGCCGCCGAGGTCCAACCCACTCGCTTCCGGCGGCTCGTGCTGAACGTCAACGGTCAAGAACATGACATGGTGGTGGACGTGCGCTGGACCTTGCTCGAGGTCCTCCGCAACCAGCTCGGCCTCACCGGCACCAAACAGGGCTGTGAC